>CAYWWL010000155.1:4256-5371 GCA_964461925.1 uncultured Caulobacterales bacterium
ACCGGTTTGCGGATCAACACCGGCGCCGACGACGTCAATCGCGTCGCGGCGAAAACCAGCGCGGTCTTGTTCAGTCATGACGATAGCGGGCCGAGCGGCGATATCCGCATGGTCTTGAACAAAGCCGCCGGCGCCGACACCGGCACGGTGACGTTTCAGTCGAATTGGACCGGGTATGCGGAAATGGGCCTGGCCGGGGACGAGAATTTTCGCGTTAAGGTCTATGACGGATCGACCTGGCTGTCGGCGCTGACGGTCCTGCGCGCCGACGCGCATATCGGCGTGCAAACCGACGATCCGTGTGCGCCGTTTCATGTCCATACCGCCGCGGCCGCCATCGACCCGGCCTTCTTCAACAATGTCGATATGCCTTTGCCCTTGTGCACCGGGGCGCCGGAGGCCGGTATCGCCTTCGGCACGGCGAACGATCTGGCGGCCTATGGCGTCTTGTTCAACGGCTTTCGCGCCCGGGGGACGTTCGACGCGCCGGCGGCGTGCGCGGACGACGACGAGATCTATGAGTTCATCGCCCAGGGTTTCGACGGCGTGCGACCGCGTGCGACGGCGTCGATCAAATTCATGGTCGACGGCGGCGTCTCGGTGGGCGCGGTGCCGCAAAGGATCGAATTCTACACCGGCGACGCTGGCCGGGAGAAGCGCATGGAGATCGCCCATGACGGCTCCGTGGTGGTCGGCAGTCCCACCGGCGGCCGCAAAGGCTGGGGCACGATCAACGCCACGGCGGTCTATGACGACGATGTGCGGATTAGCAATTACGTGGTCGCCCGGGCGCGCTCGGGACGACCGCTCGACCTGGCCTATTGGGACGGCATGGCGCCGGATCGGACGATCAAAGGCGCCGCGGCCCTCGACCCGCTCGGGCGCCATAGCGGCGCCGCCGCGCAAGACCGGGTCGACCCGGCGCGCCATGACGGGGCGCATAGGTTTGAAGCCCTGTTCGAACCGGACTTCGACCCGCTCGATCTTGACGACTATACGCGGTTTTGGCGCGCGCATGGGCGGCTGCCGTCGTTCCCAGACGACGCCGGCTACGATCCGAAAGACAATTTATCCGTAGGAGAATGGATTCAGCGCCTGATCACGAGCGTGGAGAC
>CAYWWL010000156.1:0-5350 GCA_964461925.1 uncultured Caulobacterales bacterium
GCGCCAAATTTCCGTCGTCAGGCGGCCGAAGTCGGAATACGGGTCCTCATAGGCCCCCATTTCCTTGGCCAAGATCTCCGAATACAGCGCCCACCCCTCGACATAGGCGTTGAAGAAGCTTTGGGTCCGAAATTCAGGCACGCTCTCCAATTCTTGAGCGATCGAAATCTGCATATGGTGGCCCGGATTGCCTTCATGATACGCGATCACCTCTAATTGCGGGATCGGCATCGCCTTCATATCGGACAGGTGCGCGTAGAATATGCCCGGGCGCGAACCGTCCGGCGTTCCTGGATAATAGTGCTGGGCGCCGCCGCCTTGCTCGCGGAACGCTTCCACGCGCTTGACCACGAGATCGGCTTTCGGCAGGAGACCGAAATAGTCCGGCAATTTTTCGTTCAAGGTCGCCAAGTGATCGCGCGCCGCCTGCAGATAGGCTTCGCGCCCTTCATCCGTATTGGGATAATAGAACTGGTCGTCTTCGCGCACGAAGGTGAAGAACTCCTCCAACGTGCCTTCAAAGCCGACCTGTTCCTTGATCGCCTCCATCTCGCCGCGAATGCGCGCAACTTCGGCGAGGCCAAGTTCGTGCACTTCATCGGCGGTCATGTCCGTGGTCGTCGCGAACGACAGCCGTTGTTGATAAAAATCGCGACCGTTCTCCAGCTTCCAGACACCCGTCGCGATCTCGTCCGCATTCGCCATGTCGCTGCGATTCCAGTCGATCAGCGCCTGATAGGCCGGCAGGAATTTCTCAAGCAGGGCCGTTTTCGCGGCATCGCGCAATTCGCCGGCGCGATCCGCGTCGATCTCGCCTTTCTCCTCAAGCGCGGCGATTTTACGTTGGGCGTCGGCCCACAAGGGCGCGTCCTCGCCGTCAGCGAACGGCGCCCCGGCGATCAAGGCTTCGGCCTGTTTAATCACGCCTTCGAACGCGAATTTCGGCGGCCTTGTGCCGGCTTCTGCGTTGACCTTGGCGCGCTCGACCAATTGGTTGACGGCGTTCGCGACGCCGCCGAGCCGCGTGACATAGGCGGTCATGTCCGCTTCAGAATCGACGCGATGAAAATTGATCATGAAGTTCGGCAGGAAGGACTGCACCCCTTGCATTTGCGTGAAGATGTAATTCTGCCGACGGAACGGCGCAGCGGCTTCGGCGCGCGCTAATTCGTACACCCAAATATCGTAGGAAATTTTCGCTTCCGGCGTCAGCAGCTCGTAATCGAAATTATCGCGCAAGGCCGCGACGCTGGCCCGCCGCCACTCCAGCTGCCTCTCTTCCGCCGCCTCGCTGGCGTCGTCAATTTTGTCGTAGTCGTCCTTGCGCCCAAGGGTCGTCTTGGTCATCGGCGAAAAGTCGAGAAATTCCTCCCATTGACCTGCGAACCATTCATTGAGGCGCTCCGTCTCCGCTGCGATCGCTTCGGCCGACGCCGGCGCCGCGGTTGTCGTCGGCGCGCTCGGCGCATTGACGTCGCCGCTCTCGCCGCACCCGATCAGCATCGTCGACGCCAACAGCGCCGCCACAAGTCTCTTATTCATTACGCTATGCCTTTCTCACGCCGCACACGGTCGGCGCTTACCCCTTGGTCGAGCCCACCGCGCTCGCGTCGATACCAATCTCGTTATAGTCCAGTCGGCGAATGGCGGTGGTGGAAATGAGAGCGCGCGCGCCCGAACGGGCCGCCGACGGCGCGTCGTCGGGCATAAGACAGCATTGAACGGCAAAAGAAAAGGCGGAGCGCAAGCGCCCCGCCCTATTTCCTCGTCGCGTTACCGCAAGTTTTGCGCCGCAACCCTAGAATGCGTCTGCGGCCATGGCCATGATCGGCTCGGCGCCGGTCTTCAACTTCGCCAGGTTGGCTTTGCCGTCAGGCAGGATCCGCTGCAAGAAGAACCGCCCGGTGATCAGCTTGTTCTCGTAGAAACTATCGCCAGGGTTTTCCGCTTTGCCGGCGATCGCCGCCTTGGCCAACTGCGCCCATCCATGGGCGAGGCACAGAAGCGAGAACAAGCACAGATAATCCATCGACGAGGCGCCGGCGTTGTCCGGGTTTTGCATCGCATTCGCCATCAGCCATTGCGTTGCTTCGACGACGTCGGCTTTGGCGGCGGCGAGACCGTCGAGGAACGGCTGCAGCTCTTCGTCGCCCTGATTGTCGGCGATGAATTCGTCGACTTCGGCAAGGAAGGTTTGCAGCGCGCGGCCGCCGTCTTTCGGCAGCTTCCGCCCAACCAAGTCGAGCGCCTGGATGCCATTGGCGCCCTCATAGATCATCGCGATACGCGCATCACGGACGAATTGCTCCATCCCCCATTCTTGGGTGTAGCCTGAGCCGCCCAGGACCTGCATGCCGCTCGAAGCGTGCAGGAAACCGCGGTCGGTGAGATAGGCTTTCAGCGCTGGCGTCATGATGCCGAGGAAGTCGTCGGCTTTGGTGCGCGTGGCTTCGTCTTCGGCCTTGTGGTGAAGGTCGGCTTGCAGCGCCGCCCAATACATCCACGCTCGGCCGCCTTCGATGGTGGCTTTTTGCTCGAGCAACATGCGGCGCACGTCCGGATGGACGATGATTGGGTCCGCCGGCTTGTCCGGCGCCTTCGGACCGGTGAGCGAACGGCCTTGGATCCGTTCATTGGCGTAGGCCGCGGCGTTTTGATAGGACACTTCGGAAATCGCGATCCCTTGGATGGCGACGCCGAGGCGGGCTTCGTTCATCATCACGAACATGGCGTTGAGGCCGCGATTGGCTTCGCCGATCAGCCATCCCGTCGCGCCATCGTAATTCATCACGCAGGTGGCGTTCCCGTGGATGCCCATTTTACTCTCGAGACCGCCGCACTGAAGCGCGTTGCGCTCGCCGAGGGATCCGTCTTCGTTGACCATATATTTGGGCACCACGAACAGCGAGATGCCTTTTACGCCTTCCGGCGCGCCTTCAATCCGCGCCAGCACCAAATGGATGATATTGTCGGTGAGATCGTGCTCGCCGGCGGAGATCCAGATCTTCTGACCGGTGATCTTATAGCTGCCGTCTTCCTGCGGCGCCGCCTTGGTGCGCAGCATGCCGAGGTCGGTGCCGCAATGGGGCTCGGTCAGGTTCATCGTCCCGCCCCAGTCGCCGGAGATCATTTTCGGCAGATAGGTCGCCTTCTGCTCGTCGGAGCCGTGGGCGTAGAGCGCCGCGGCCGCGCCGGCGGCGAGGCCTGGGTACATGCCGAAGGCCATGTTCGACGACGACACCATCTCATTGACGGCGCAGGTCAAGAAATACGGCAATCCTTGGCCGCCATATTCCGGATCGAACGAAAGCGATTGCCAGCCGCCGTCTCGGAACGCGTTGTAAGCGTCCTTAAACCCGGTCGGCGTGGTCACGGAGCCGTCGTCATTGCGTTTGCAGCCTTCGCGATCGCCGACTTCATTCAGCGGATGGAGCACATTGGCGGCGAGCTTGCCGCCTTCCTCCAAGATCGCGTCGATCATATCGCTGCTGGCCTCGGCGAAGCCCGGCAGATTGGAGTACTTCGAGACGTCGAGGACGTCGTTAAAGATAAACGACATGTCGCGAACCGGTGGGGCGTAATGTGTCATGCCACGTTCCTTACATTTGCTGGGCGCGCCCGAGATTGAGCGATGGACCGCGCCGCGTGAAACTCTTGTCCGCGCTCGGCGCAGTCGACCTTCCTTATGCCGACTCGCCGCAGACGCGCGGTGCAGCGTGTAATACATGCCGCTGATTTCGAAATTCACAACACTGTTGTGCAGTGCGAAGCCGCCAAATCCCTCGCGCGTATCGTCGCGGGGAAAAACTTACCCGAAAGACGCCGCCTAAAACGTCGAAATGCGACGAGAATCAGCAACTTTAGGTGGATGGTTAGCCAATCGTTAACTTAGCCTTAATTATCTCTTTGCCCCCCAGGCGAAGCACGATAGGCGGGATAGTGGGCGCTTCGCCGCACGTTCCTGGGGCGCATCAAAACGGAAACCGACAGTCACCGGTGGGCACATCATGAAATCATCCGCGCCATGGAGCGTTAAGGGCATTGAGAGAGATGCACGCGAGACCGCAAAAGATGCGGCGCGGCGAGAAGGCCTGACGGTTGGGGAATGGCTCAATAAGGTGATCTACAGCGCCGGCGGCGGCGAGGTCGAGCCCGCCATCGACGGGCTGAGCGTCAAGGATCTCGCCACCGCGATTAGCCATCTCAGCCAACGCTTGGCGGACACCGAAGCCAAGACCGCCGAGCAAATCACCGGCATTGGCCGCAATTTCGGCGGCGTCGTCGAGCGTATGCAACGCCTGGAGCGCGATGGCGTCAGCGAAGGCGTCGGC
This sequence comes from uncultured Caulobacterales bacterium, assembly GCA_964461925.1. Taxonomy (GTDB): domain Bacteria; phylum Pseudomonadota; class Alphaproteobacteria; order Caulobacterales; family Parvularculaceae; genus MED-G105. The sequence goes on from CAYWWL010000156.1 coordinate 4,332, forward strand.
GGCGACGCTGATCCGCAGACCCATGAAGCGCTGCGTCGGCTCGCGGCGGCGGACACCAATCACATCAAATCGTTGAAGAATATGGAGCGCGCGATCCAACATATCGCGACCCAATTCAATAAGGCGCAATCGATCGCCATTCAGCGCAACGAGACCCAGACTAAGGCTCTTGCCGATCTCGACGCGAAAATTGGCGCGGGAACCACCGGCGACGGCGTGGATGCTTCCGCGATCGAAGAGGTCAAGGCTTCGATCGACGCTTTGTCCACGCGGCTCGATGCGAGCGACGCCGCCGCGGATGCCGACTTCGTCGAACGCACGGAAGTCCGGCTTCGAGTGTTGGGCGATGAAATCAAACGTAGCGGCGACAATACAAGAACGCTTGAAAATTCGATCGCGAAATTATCGAGCCACATCGAAGCGGCGGAACGGCGCAGCGCCGTCGCCGTGGAAAAGGTCACCGAGACGATCGTCGAATTGCGCGACGAGCTGGTCAATCGCTCCCCCGCGCAGGCGACGGACAGTGACGCGGCGCTCGCCGCGCTGCAGGCCCGGACCGACGCCAAGATCGACGCCTTAACCGCGTCGCTGCAGGCTGTGGTCGCGCGTCTTGACGGCGCCGTCGCTCCGGTTTCCGACGACGATGACGATGACGGCTCCAGCACCGCTGCGATGGCGAGCCTAGACGGCGCGATCGTCGACGCCGCCGCTGAAGAAACCGTCGCGGATACGGAAGAAATCGCAGCGACCTCGGAGACGGCCGCCGACGATTCGGAAACGGACATTGACGCCGCCCTGGCTGCGCTCGACTTTGGCGAACCGGCCGAAGGCGGCATGGCGACGGCGACGAGCGATCCGTTCAGCGATTTCGGCGTCGAGCCCGACCCTGTGTCGATCAAATCCGCCGAAACGGACGCGCCGAGCGTTGACGCTGACGATGCCCCTGAGGCCGTTGACCCCGATACTGAGGCCGGCGCCGACAATGATGTCAGCGCGCTTCTATCCGATGTCGAAGCCGC
>CAYWWL010000157.1:0-5325 GCA_964461925.1 uncultured Caulobacterales bacterium
GTTGACGCCTTCGTGGCGGATCCCCGCGCCATTGCGGTCCCAGGACGATGTATTACGGAAGGTTATGTTCTCGACGTGCAAGCTCGCGCCTTCCGTGGGTATCAGTAGGCCTTTATCCGTGGTCTCGGCTGACCGGAAGATCGCTTCGGCGCCCGTGGGGCCGACGAGCCGGAGGTCCTTGGTGATGCGCAGATCCTTAATGTCGTAGTCGCCTGCAGGAATTTCGATGGTGGCGCCCGAACGGGCGGCGCGCACTTGGTCGCGCAGCCAATCGCCATCATACGCTGACGCGGGAGCTGCGGAACACGCGATGGCGACGCTGCTCGCTGCGATAAGAAGAGCGGCGAGGCGGGGTATGCGGGAATCTTGGGTCATAGGGTGAGGCGCCTTGTTTATTTCCGTGTCGAGACGGGATTCGGCTGATTAAGATTCAAGTCCCGTGCCCTTTTCGTTAATGCTCGCAGCGTGCCTGAGCGCGCCTAGCAATTGGTCCGGGGGCAGGGCGCCGGCGAACCCGGTGCGGCTGTTAACGATAAAAGTCGGCACGCCGTCGACGCCGCCGCGGCGCATCGCCATGGCTTCATCGTCGACGTCTTTGGCCAGGATCGGCACGTCCATCTTGGCCGCCTTGACCTCCATGCCGGCGGCTTCCGCCAAGGCGCAAAGTTGCTCTTCGTCGCCGATATCCGCGTCGTTGCGCCAGTAGGCCTCGTAGAGTTTTTCGATGAAAACGTCGCCGACGCCCTTGATCTGGGCGTAGCGAATGAATTGATGGGCCAGGCGGGTGTTCGGCAGTCGAGTGGGAATGCTGGGATCAAAGTCGACGCCGATTTCGGACGCTGATTTCGCCATCGCATCGGCCATTTGCGAGCGTCGTTCCGGATCCGGAAACTTTGCTGCGTAATATTGCACCCGGTCCATGCCTTCAAGCGGGTGATCCGGATTGAGCATATAGACTCGATATTGAGTGGTCAGCTCAAAGTCCTGGCGTAGGTCTTCAGCAGCCCGCCAATACGATTGCAGGCCGATATAACACCAAGGACAGACAATGTCCGCGGCGATATCGATTCTGAGCGACGGCTTCATGCGCCGAATCCTGACAGCCGCTCTTTGGTGTCGGTGATTTCCGGGAAGTCGCGACGCACTTCTTCCTCCAGGGCTTCTTCGAGCGGCCGGTTCTCCTCATGTAGCTGGTAGAGCTTTTTGTAGGCGCTGATCGCGCCAGGACTCGCCGCAGCGATGGCCGCTGCGCGTTCAGCGACCAATTGGTCTAGGATTTCTTGGGACTCGCACGCTTCCACGGCCAAGCCCCAGGCTTTGGCGTCGACGCCAGTGAAAGTACGCGCCGTGAAAGAGAGTTCCCGGGCCCGGCGCACGCCGACCGCCCGGGCGAGGTTTTGGCTCATGCCCCAGGTCGGGCGTAAACCCCATTTTGCGTGGGTGTCGCCGAATTTTGTGTCGGCGGTGGTGTAGATAAAGTCGCAATTAAGCGCCAATTCAAGCGCGCCGGTGAAACAATAGCCGTGCACTTTGGCGATAACCGGGACCCTCGCGCTGCGGGCGATCCGCGCCGCGTCGGCGGCGACGCCGTCGAATACGTCGCCGATGCGGCCCGCCTCAGGATCGATTCCCTGCAAGGCTTTCAGATCGACGCCGGCTGAAAATGCGCGCCCTGCGCCTGACAAGACGATGACGCGAGTATCGGGATTGTCGTCGGCGGCCCGGATTGACGCCACCAAGGCCTCCAACACCGCGGGCGAAAAGGCGTTTAGCGCTTCTGGACGGTTCAATTGAACATGCGCCACGCCATTGGCGAGGTCGCTTACGACTAGGTTTTCGCGCTCATTGGTCATTGGTTAAGCCCTTCCGATCTCCGCATTAAGGTCAGATTAGCGGAGGCCGCGCTATGAGAGCAAAGCATGAAGGCGCCTCGATCGTGAGAAATCGCTGACGATGAGCAGCAAGATCGCGACCCGGCCCTTGTTGCAACCGCGATATGATGGCATCAGGCGCGTAAGCGCATTTAGGACGCATGAAATGCGGCGCGTTGGCGCGCTGCGCAGAAGACAGGGCGAGCAGAATGGCGGATCCGACCGGCAATGACCAAAAATGGGTGTACAGCTTCGGCGACGGCGTAAATGACGGCGACGCTTCGATGCGCAATCTGCTGGGCGGCAAGGGCGCCAACTTGGCTGAAATGGCCAATCTCGGCCTGCCGGTCCCACCTGGCTTCACCATCACCACGGAAGTCTGCGCTGCTTATTACGACAATGACCAACAATATCCAGCGGCTTTAAAGCAGCAGGTGGACGCGGCTCTTGCCCGGGTCGGCGCGTCCGTTGACCGAACCTTCGGCGATGCTGAAAAGCCGCTGCTGGTCTCGGTCCGGTCCGGCGCGCGCGCGTCAATGCCTGGCATGATGGACACAGTCTTAAACCTCGGCCTTAACGACGCCACCGTCGAAGGCTTGGCGACGCTCTCAGGCGATGCGCGCTTCGCCTATGACAGCTATCGTCGTTTCATCCAGATGTACTCAAATGTCGTTCTCGGTCTCGACCACCATGTGTTTGAAGAGATCCTCGAAACCTTCAAAGATGAACGCGAGTATTATCTCGACACAGATTTAACCGCGGATGATTGGCGTTCGATCGTCGACGCCTACAAGGCTGCAGTGAAAGAATCGCTCGGCGCCGCCTTCCCGCAAGAAGCGGACGCGCAATTATGGGGCGCCATCAGCGCCGTTTTCGGTTCGTGGCGCAACGATCGCGCCGAGGTTTATCGTCGCCTTCACAATATCCCCGAAAGCTGGGGTACGGCCGTCAACGTGCAGGCCATGGTGTTCGGCAATATGGGCGACACCTCAGCGACGGGCGTCGCTTTCACGCGGGATCCGTCGACGGGCGAGAACGCCTATTACGGCGAGTTCCTCGTCAATGCGCAAGGCGAAGACGTTGTCGCCGGCATTCGCACCCCGCAGGCGCTGACCAAGCGCGCGCGCGAAGCGATGGGCGAGACCGCGCCGTCGATGGAAGAGGCGATGCCGTCCGCCTACGGTGAACTGGCGGCGATTTTCGATCGGCTCGAAAACCACTACCGCGACATGCAAGACATCGAATTCACAGTGCAGGAAGACAAGCTGTGGATGTTGCAGACCAGGAACGGCAAACGCACCGCTGCGGCCGCGCTCAAGATCGCCGTGGACCTTTGCCAAGAAGGCATCATCAGCGAAGAAGAGGCGGTCTTGCGGGTTGATCCGTATTCGCTCGATCAATTGCTGCACCCGACGCTGGATCCAGACGCGGCGCGGGAACTGTATCTCACCGGATTGCCGGCGTCCCCAGGAGCGGCGTCCGGCGAGGTGGTCTTGACCGCGGATGAAGCTGAGCGACTCGCGCAAGAAGGCCGCAGCGTCATTCTCGTGCGCGTGGAGACGAGTCCGGAGGATATTCACGGCATGCACGCGGCGGCTGCAGTGGTCACGGCGCGCGGCGGCATGACCAGCCACGCCGCTGTCGTCGCTAGGGGCATGGGGCGCCCGTGCGTCTGCGGCGCGGGCGATTTGAAGATTGACGCCGCCGCCGGCGAAATCCAAGTCCTGGGGCGCACGGTGAAAAAAGGCGAAGTCATCACCATCGATGGCGCGGAAGGAAAAGTTTATCTGGGCGAAGTGCCGAAGATAGAACCGGAATTGCACGGCGATTTCGCCAAGATCATGGAATGGGCCGACGCGCATCGACGCATGCGCGTTCGCGCCAACGCCGAAACGCCAAACGACGCTGAAACGGCCCGTGGCTTTGGGGCGGAAGGCATCGGCCTTTGCCGGACCGAACATATGTTCTTCGAAGCCGATCGCATCGTCGCCGTTCGGGAAATGATCCTTGCCGAAACAAAATCCGGCCGTCAGGCGGCGCTCGATAAGTTGCTGCCGATGCAGCGCGCCGACTTCGAGGAGTTATTCCGTGTCATGAAGGGCCTGCCGGTAACGGTGCGCTTGCTCGATCCGCCTCTGCACGAATTTTTGCCGCACTCCGACACTGAAATTGACGAGGTGGCGCGCTCGTCCGGCATGGACGCGGCGAAATTGCGCGAACGCGCGCAGAAGCTGCATGAATTCAACCCGATGCTGGGGCATCGCGGGTGCCGGCTTGGCGTTTCATATCCGGAGATTTATGAGATGCAGGCGCGCGCCATCATCGAAGCGGCGATTACGATCGCAGAAGAAAGCGGCGAGCCAATCATTCCTGAAATAATGGTGCCGCTCGTGTCCGCGCGCGAAGAACTCGACTATTTGAAGCAAAAAATCGACGACGTCGCGACGTCGATTATTGCGGCGCGCGGGGCGGATCTCACCTATCTTGTCGGCACGATGATCGAACTGCCGCGGGCTGCGCTGACGGCAGACGATATCGCCGAGCAAGCGGAGTTCTTTTCTTTCGGCACGAATGACCTGACCCAGACGACATTCGGTCTGTCGCGGGACGATGCGGCGTCATTCTTGCCGGATTATCTTTCGGCGAAACTGTTCACAGATGACCCATTTGTTAGCCTCGACGAGGCCGGAGTCGGAGCGCTGGTTCAGATCGCCGCCGACAAGGGACGTTCGACGCGGCCGGACATCAAGCTTGGCATCTGCGGAGAACACGGCGGCGACCCGCGGTCTATTGAAATTGTTGAGAAAATGCGCCTCGACTATGTGTCCTGTTCGCCGTATCGGACGCCAATCGCCCGCCTAGCGGCGGCCCAGTCAGCGATCCGCGCGAAACAATAACGGCCTGATTCGCCGGTCTTGGCGGTTTGGCGCAAATATCACAATTGGCACATTTTGCACCTGTGGGCATTGTCAGGGCGCGACTCGGCGTCCATATGACCGTCGTCGATTGAGCGACACCTTTTGCTCGCGAAACAATGCCGGTCGTTTATGGGACTGGCTCAGCGGGCGACAGACGACAGCGTCCCAGAACGGCGCGGTGGTTAAGTTTTGTTACCATTGGGTAACTAATCTGGCGTTAGAATCGTATTTGCGCGCGATGAAAGTCGGCGCTTGGCCGCAGAGGCCAGGGGTATGAGATGACCGTTGGCGAATATCACCGGATCCCGGAGATAAGCTGGAGCTTTCGCAACCTGTTGGCTGCGACAGGCGTCGCCGTGTGCATCTTTCTCACTGCTTTCAACGCCGCCGCGTCGACCCGCCAGGTCGCAGAAGTGAGAGCCGAAGACGGTGAATTGATCGGAACGCCCAAAACCGGATGGACGCGACAGATCGCGGGTAAGGAATTCGACACCATCGGCGTGAATCGCGAACTGCTTGAACGGATCGCCTCGGAA
>CAYWWL010000158.1:0-5311 GCA_964461925.1 uncultured Caulobacterales bacterium
ACGGACGCCGTTCGAGCCTCGCCGCGGAGGCTGGCGTGCGCACGTTCTCCTGGGGCTACGGCCAAAGCGGCATCGTCGTCGCGGTCGGCCACGAAAAACCCCACCAAGGCGTCGCCCAGGAATATTTCCTGCCGTCGGGTCCGTTCGCTATTCTTCCGATGACGGATAATCGCTGTTCTTTGGTGTGGACCGAGAAAGACGAAGCCGCGCGCGGCTATATGGCCCTCGACGACGACGCCTTTCTAGACGCGATCAATGTCCGCTTCGGCGACTATCTCGGCGCGTTGAGCCTCGCCAGTCCGCGCTGGTCCTATCCCTTGGGTCTGTCGTTCTCCACCCGGTTCTTCGCCGACCGGCTGGCGCTGATCGGCGACGCGGCCCGGGCGATCCACCCGATCGCCGGCCAGGGTTATAATCTCGGCTTGAAGGACATCGCCGCTCTGGTCGACGTGCTGACCGAGGCGCGCGCCGTCGGCTTGGACATCGGCGCCATGTCGGTGCTGCAGAAATACGATCAATGGCGGCGCTTCGATTCCACGGCCTTGGCGCTCGGCACCGACGCGCTTAATCGTCTGTTCTCAAACGATATCGCGCCGATCAAGCTGGCGCGCCGGATCGGCCTGTCGGCGGTGAACGCGGCGCAGCCGCTCAAGGGGTTGTTTATGCGGGAATCCGGCGCCGATTTAGGACGCCTGCCGTCGCTCTTGGCGCGCTGATTATCCCTTCAGCACCAATTCGCCATTGCGGGCTTCCACGCTGCGCAGTTTCGACAAAAAGCTCATGCCGAGCAGGTTCATGCCCAATTGATCGTCGGGCAGGATGAAGGCTTTGACGTTGTCGACCTTCAACTCGCCGATTTCAATCGAGCTGAGGGTCACCAAGGCGGCGCGGGTCTCGCCATTGGCGGTGCTCACCGCATGGGTGTAATCGGAGATCTTGGTGAAAACGCCGGAGGCCAGCGCATCGCTCTCGCGCAAGGCGACATAGCTCGCGCCGGTGTCCACCAGGAACGAGGCCGGGTGGCGATTGACCGCCGCGGTGACGAAGAACTGATTATGGGAGCCGCGCTGAACCCGGACTTCGCTGCCCTGGGTGCGGAAATAATCGTCGAGGTCTTGGTCCGCCGACAAGCTTCCCGCCGTGGCCATGGTGGCGCGGCCGGCGTTGCGCGGCGACGACTCGAGATAACGCACCCCCATGACGGCGATGATCAACACCAGAATCGCAAAGAAGAAATCAGACCGCATGCAAAACCCCACACCTCTCCGCGACATATTTGCGGGGAAAGCGTTAATGAAGGCGGCGCCAACAGGATAAATTTTTCCTGAACAACCGCCTTAAAATGGCTTGGGCATGCGCGCTAAAGGCCGAGAACGTCGTCCATGGAGTAAAGGCCAGGGCCGCGGCCAATGGCCCAACGGGCCGCCGCCACGGCGCCCCGGGCGAACAAGGCTCGGTCGATCGCCCGATGGGACAGTTCGATCACCTCGTCGTCGCCGGCGAAGATCACCGTATGGTCGCCGATAATTCCGCCGCCGCGGACGCTGGCAATGCCGATCTCGCCCGCGGGCCGGGGATCGCGCCGATCGGTGCGGTCGTAGACGGCCTTTTCGTCGAGGGAGACCTCGCGCCCCGCCGCCGCCGCCTCGCCGAGCAGCAACGCCGTGCCTGACGGGGCGTCGCGCTTTTGCCGGTGATGCGCTTCGACGATCTCCAGATCATAGAGCGCCGCCGGCAACAACGCCGCGGCTCGGCGGGCCAAGGCCGCGACGAGATTGACCCCGAGGCTCATATTGCCGGACTTGACGATGGCGGTGCGAGCCGCGCTCGCCGCGATCGCCGCTTCTTGCTCGGCGTCGAAGCCGGTGGTGCCGATAATGATCGGCGCGCCGGCGCTGGCGGCCATGTCGGCGTGCCGCACCGAGGCTTCGGGACTGGAGAAATCGATCACCGCGTCGGCTTTTTCAAACCCCGCCGCGGACGCCGTGTCGGCTTTCACGCCAAGCGCGTCGACGCCGATCAACCGGCCAAGGTCCGTACCGAGAACGTCACTGCCGTCGCGTTCGCCGCCGCCAGCGAGGCCGGCGTTCGGCGTTTTTAGGATTTGCGCCACCAGCGCGCGACCCATGCGCCCGCCGACCCCGGCGATATAATAACGGTCCAGTCCCATCGGTCTTAGAACGACTCCTCGAAAATCGCGTCGATCCGACGCTGGGCGATCGGGTGATAGCCTGGCCGCGCCTCTTGATAGACGTCAGCCGCCCAGTCGCGACGGTCGCCTTCGGCCAACGCCCCATAGAGGCGATAGATGAATTTGCCGCGACCGACGCGGATCAAGAAATCGCGCAATGGCGGGAACGCCGGCTCATAGCCGGCCTTGATCGCCTTCATATACCAGGCGAAGGCGGTCTCGGCGTTCTGCGACGTGCTGAAGCCGAATGCGGCGTCAAGCTCGGCGAGCTGCTCCGGGGTCAGACTGTCAGGCAGCGTGTTGACGAAATGCAGCCATTCATGGGTCGACCATTCAGCGGTTTCGATCGCCGTCGCGGCCTTCGTCCCGTCGAGCCATTCGGACTGCTGCAGATTGACCGCGGCGAAAAGATTCGATTGCGGATTTTCGATCGAGTCCGGCAAGCCTTGGCCGTGGATCCAAAGACGCAATTCGTCGTCGCTAACCGCGTCCGGCATGGCGCTGCGCAGATTATCGTTGAGATAGGCGAGGAAGTCTTCGGTGACGACGGCCTTGAACGCGAAGGTCTCGAAATAGTCCTTCAAGAACGGATCGAAGGCGTCGCGCCCAAAGCGCGTCTCGAGGAATTTTAAGAAGAACATGCCTTTCACGTAAGGCACCAAGGTGAAGGCGTCGTCCGGATGCTCCAAGCTCGCCGGCAATTTCAGCTGGGTCAGGCCTTGATCCTCCAAATCCGCAACCGTGCGCCGCAGATTGGCGAGATCGAGGGAGCGCTCCATGATCGCCCGCTCCTCGCCATAGAGCGCCTCCATGATCCGGTTCTCCACATAGGACGTGAAGCCTTCATTGAGCCAAGCGTCGCGCCAGGTGGCGTTGGTGACGAGATTGCCGGACCAGGAATGGGCCAGCTCATGGGCGACGACGTTGGTCAAGCTCTTGTCGCCGGCCACCAGGGTCGGCGTCAGGAACGACAAGCGCGGGTTCTCCATGCCGCCGAACGGGAAGCTTGGCGGCAAGACGATCATGTCGTAGCGGCCCCAGCGATAGGGCCCGTAGAGCGCCTCGGCGACGTCCTCCATTTGCGGCGTGTCTTCGAACTCCGCCGCCGACGCGTCGAGGATATATTCCTCCGCATAGACGCCGATCGTGTCGTTGATCGCCTTGAACTTGATGTCGCCGGCGGCGAGCGCCAAGAGGTAAGACGGGATCGGTTGCGGCATCTCGAACGAATAGTCGCCGTCGAGATCGCCGTCCGGGTCTTGCGACGCGCCCATCAGCGCGACGAGGCCGGCATAAGCGCCGTCGGGCCCGCTGTCGGCGATCTTGAGCCGCGCATTATAGGTGATGCGCACGCCCGGGGTGTCCTGCAGCGGCGCCATGGAGCGCGCATGGATCGCCTGCGCCTGGCTGTAGACATAAGGCGCGTTCTTGCCTGCGGTCTGAACCGGCTCGAGCCATTGCAGCCCCGCCGCGCCCGGACTGGTCTTATATGCGATGCGAATTTTCTCCGCGTCTGCGGGCAGCTCAATCGTCAGTTTACTGCCTAATAGGGGATCGTCGTCGCCCAGCAGATAGGCGGTCGGCGAGAAAGTCCCGTCGGCGCCGGCGGCCTCGATGGAGTCGATCTCAAGATCGTCGGTGTCGAGGATGAGTTGCGCGGCGGCGGCGTCGACTTTCACCAAGTTCAAGGTCGCCGTGCCGGCGAGTTGGCGGGCGGCGAAATCCACGGTCAGGTCAAGATCGATATGGTCCGGACGCACCGCGTCGAAATTGCCGTAGGAAAATTTGTCGAAACGATCCGCCGTCTGCGTGTCGAACAGGTTCAGCGAGGCGATGTCACGCTCGGCGACGGCGTCGCCTGAGGTCGCGGCGGCGTCCTTCGGCGTAGCGTCGGCGGCGCCCTCTTCTTGCGTTCCGCATGCGGCCAATAAAAGCGCCGTCGCCGCGATGAACGCGCGCGGCGCGGCGCCCCCGGCGAGGCGCGCCAGGACGTCAGTTCGACCCTGGCGCCGTCGTAAGTCTTGATTGGCTCGCATTATCGTCTCCACCCCATATTTGCTTCGCCCCATGTCTGCTTCTCCCCATTTTGCGCGTCGCAATGAGCGCGACGGCAAAACTGTCTTTCCGCCTAAATAAAGCCGGCGCCGCTAAAAAGCGAGGCCTTGGCCATTAATACACCCGGTCCGCAATAGTCCGAAATCGTTTGCCTCGGACGAAATTACGGTTACCATCATCGTCATGGCCGTTGAAACCTTCAGCATACGCCGAGCCGAAGATCGCGACGCATCGTCGATCGGCGGCGTCCTCTCCGCCGCCTATGGCGTAGACCTTAGCGCCTATTATGATCAAGCGACCATGCGACAAGTCTTTCCTTATGTCAGCGTCGCCAAGCCGGTTCTATTAAACAGCGGTCGGTATTTCGTCGCAGAGCACGGCGACGCCATTGTCGCATGCGGCGGCTGGAGTTTCGCCGACCCGTCCACTGGCGCGATCCGCTCCGGCATCGGCCATATTCGCCATTTCGCGACCCACCCGGATATGGGCGGCAAAGGCGTCGCCGGCGCGATCCTCGCCGCGTGCTGCGGCGACGCGTACGAGCAAGGGGTCCGTGAAGCCTATTGCCTGTCGACCTTGATGGCGGAAAGTTTTTACGCCGGGCAAGGATTCGAGAATGTGCGCTTCTTGCGCATTCCGATCGGCGGCGTCGCTTTTAACGTGGTCGAGATGCGTCGACGCCTCACTCAAAACTAAGCGTGACTTCCACCCGCCGGTTGAGCGGCTCGCGGACGCTGTCCGGGGTCGGCGTCGCCAATTGCCGTTCGCCATGCCATTGCGCGTCGATCTGACGCCGCGGCACGCCGCGATCGGCGAGGAAGCCGCTCACGGCCACGGCGCGGGCTTCGGACAAGGCTTCGTTATAATCAACCCGCCCGGCTGAATCCGTATGGCCATGGACGTTGATCCGGGCCAGCCGAGCGAGGTCGGCGGCGTCGAGGCGAGCGCGCAATTCCGAAGCGGCGGCGGCGCTGATATTGGCTTTCATCAGATCGAAATAGACCGTGAACGTCACCGGCGCAGGCGGCGGCGCGACCACGGCCTGGGCTGCAGCTTCAGCAGCAG
>CAYWWL010000159.1:0-5223 GCA_964461925.1 uncultured Caulobacterales bacterium
CCCTCGGTCAGCCATGGCGCGCTGGAGAAAATGCTCCGTAAGGGGCAGATCCGCGTCGATGGCGGGCGGGTGAAAGCCAATCGGCGTGTGGCGGCGGGCGAGGCGGTGCGGATTCCGCCGACGGTGCATGACGGGCCAAGCGGGCCTAGCAGCAAGCCTGCGGCTCGGTTCAGCCAATCGGATCACGATTTCGTCGCCGGTCTCGTCATTCATGAAGACGACGACATTCTCGCGTTGAACAAGCCGTTCGGCCTGGCGGTCCAGGGCGGCACCAACACCAATCGGCATATTGACGGCATGTTGGCCTCATTTGAACGCCAGGGCGAACGCCCGCGTCTGGTGCACCGACTCGATCGCGACACTGGCGGGCTCTTGGTTCTAGCGAAAAGCCGCGCCGCCGCCGCCGCCTTAAGCGGCGCGTTCCAACGCCACGAGATCTCCAAGACCTATTGGGCGCTCACCGTCGCGGCGCCGTCGCCGCGCGAGGGCCAGATCGACATGCCGATCGCGAAAAGGACCATCGCCACGGCGGCGGGCGAGCAAGAGCGCGTGGCGCCAACCCGCGACGCAACGGCGAAAAAGGCGATCACTGATTTTCAAACCATGGAGACGACGAGCGCCGGGCCGGCGTTCGTCGCGTTGCGCCCCGTGACTGGCCGAACTCATCAATTGCGGGTTCACTGCGCGGCGATTGAGGCGCCGATTGTCGGCGACGGCAAATACGGCGGCCCTGGCGCGCGGATCGACGGCATCGCTCGCGACTTGCATCTGTTTTGCCGCGAAATGACTTTCGTTCATCCGCAAACCAATCGTAAGATTACGCTGCGCGCGCCGTTGACCGGACACATGCTGAAGACGTGGCGGTTCTTAGGCTTTGACGATGACGTGCGGGTCGATTGGTCGACCGACGCTAACTGAGTGGAGATTGGGCGCGATGGACCCGACGCCAAAGAATCCAGAACGGTTTTATGAGCGCGTCGCCGTGCATGAAGGCCATGACGGTTTCGAAATTCGGCTCGACGGCCGGCGGGCGAAGACCCGGGAAGGTTCGTTAGTCGCCTGTCAAACGCAACGACTGGGCGAAGCGGTGGCCGACGAATGGCGCGCCCAGGCCGAGACCATCGACCCGGCGACGATGCCGCTTACGGGACTGCAGGCGACGGTGATCGATCTTGGCGCGGTGCAGGCGCCGGCCTGGCGCAGCCGGGTGGTCGACTTCGTTAAGTCCGATCTTCTGTGTTACCGCGCCGAGGAGCCAGCGAGCCTGGCGCAGCGCCAAGCGGCGACATGGGATCCTTATCTCGACTGGTTCGCGACGGAATTCGGCGAAGCCCTGCTGGTCGCCGCCGGCATCGGCTATGTCGACCAGTCCGACGCGGCGATCGCTGCCGTGAACGCGCGGCTCGCCGACCTGGACGAGCCCGCTTTGCTCAGTCTTCGGATCTTATCGGAGATCACCGGATCAGGTGTGCTGGCGCTCAACATTGTTTTCGGCGCCGGCGAACCAGAGGCGATTTTCGAAGCGGCTCGGGTTGACGAAGAATTTCAGATCGAGAAATGGGGCCGCGACGCGGAGGCGGACGCCCGCGTCGCCGCCATGAAGATCGATTTTGACGCGGCGTGCCGTTTTTTCCAACTAAGCCGGCCCTAGCCGCGCCGCGCGTCGCCTTTTGAGGCGCGTGACGCTAAAGATTCGTCCAGCCTAAGACGGCGTTGCGAAAGGCTTCCAGCTCCGCATGTTCGAGCAGCCCGTCTTTATTCGCGTCAGCCTTGTCGAACTCCTCCAGGAAGGCGAGCACGAATTTGCGCTCGTCGAGCGGCGTTTGGTCCGTGCGGGGGACTTCAACGCCTTCAACGAACAAAGGCGGGCGATAGTCGCGCGCTTCAAGCGCTTTGAACGTTTTGCGCGCCGCGGCTTCGTCGAGTTGAGCGATGAAGTCCGAGCGCTTCGAGCGCGCGCCGCCGTTAAGGGCGTCCTCGCCATTGTCTTTCAACAGCGTCATCAAGCGGACGAATTCGTCTTCGCTTAGGATCTTATCGAGATTCTTGTCGCCGAGGGCGAAATTGACCTTCCCCTCGCTGAACGCTTCCGGACGGGTCAACAATTCGCGATCATAGCTCGCTTTGACTTGGTCGATCAGCGACACGGCCGCTTCGGTGCCGCGGATCGGGCGACCGCGATCGAAGGACACGGTTCGGCGGGTGGTCTCGACCACTTGGCCGTTGACCCGGCGTGTGATCACCACGTCTTGGGAGATTGATTGCTGCGCGTTGAGGGATGCGGCCATTTCGTCGGGCGAGGGCGGTTCGGCGGCTGCCTGGTCGGCGACTTCTTGTCCTTCCGCGATTTGACCTTCGGTAACCTGCGCGGCGTCCACTGCGCCGCTGTCGATCAACAGCTCCTCCATGGAGGTTGGCGCAGTCTCTTCAACCGGGGTTAGCCCGACAGGCCCTTGAGTCGCGGTCCCCTGCGCCGTGGCCGCGCTTGACGCCAGCGCCGCTCCCAGCAAGGTCGGCAGGAATAAAACGGTGGAAAGCCTGGTCGCCATATCGAACGCTCCAATCGTAGAACACCTTCGTAATATATAGGAATTTGGTTAACGCCGTCATCGTGGGCGGCGTCGAAATACGCGTAAAATTTGTGCGACTGATCGCCGTTCGGGCGCGTTGTAAGGGCGTTAGACCGGTTCGGCGCTGATCTCGGTGGGGCCGAACACCGCCTCGAAGCTGGCGCGTAGGGCGTCATTGGCGTCATCAATGGTTACCGGCAGGCCCAAATCCACCAGGCTGGTGACGCCGAGACCTTGCTCGGCGATGCCGCACGGGACGATTCCCTGAAAATGGCTGAGATCAGGTTCGACATTGAGGGACAGGCCGTGGAAGGTCACCCATTTGCGCACCCGCACGCCGATCGCGGCGATCTTGTCCTCGCGCAAGGGGCCGCCAGGCTGGGTTCGGTCGACCCAGACGCCGACCCGACCGTCCCGGCGTTCGCCGCGAACATTGAACCGGTCGAGCGCGCCAATCGTCACCTCCTCCACAGCGCGCACATAAGCGCGCACGTCGCGCCCGCGTGCGGTGAGGTCGAGCATTAGATAAGCCACCAATTGCCCTGGGCCATGATAGGTGTACTGGCCGCCACGACGGGTCTGGAATACCGGAATGCCGCCAGGATCGCGCAGATCCTCCGGTTTGGCGCTGACACCGGCGGTGTAAAGCGGCGGATGCTCCAGAAGCCAGACGCACTCGCCGGCGTCGCCGCGATGGATCGCTTCGGCGCGCTTCTCCATCGTCGCGACGGCGGCGTCATAGCCGACAGGCTCCGGGGCGGTGATCCAGGCGACAGGGGCGTCTGTGCGCTTCATCAAGGGTGCTCTTCTGCGGCGGCGTAATCGCCAGCGGGAATGGGCCTTAACAGATATTCCCGCCGCCTGCGAATAGTTTCACGGGCTTGTGGGTTTTCCCTTGAGCTATCGCGCCGTCTTTGGTATCGACCCCCTTCGCCGAGGCAACCCGGCGTCGTGCGGTCGTGGCGGAACTGGTAGACGCGCAGCGTTGAGGTCGCTGTGGAGCAATCCGTGGAGGTTCGAGTCCTCTCGACCGCACCATTTTATTCAAGATTACTGCGCTGCAGCGCTGCCGCCCGGTTTCGCCCGTGGATGAACGCCCGCTATAATCGTCGGCCGTCAGGCTGGCGCGCGCCGTAAACGGACCCGCCGTCAAGGGACCATCGATAATGAAAACGCTGATCGCCATTCCCGCTCGCTACGATTCAACGCGCTTTCCCGGCAAGCCTTTGGCGCCGATCGCCGGCGCGTCGATGTTGCACCGGGTGATCGCAGTGGCGCGCGCCGCCGCGGACGCGGTGGGCGGCGAGGTCATCGTCGCCACCGACGACGATCGCATTCGCGACCATGCGGATCTGGTCGGCGCGAAGACAGTGATGACGCCGGCGGCGTGCCGCAGCGGCACCGATCGGGTGCATGCGGCGTTGATGGCGATGGGCGCGAAGGTCGATTTCGCGGTCAATCTGCAGGGCGACGCGCCGTTCACCTCGCCATCGCATATCGTCGACATGGTCCGCGCGGCTGAAAGTCACGATGCGGATTGTTTCACCACGGTGGTGCCGATGACGTGGGACGAGCTCGACGCGCTGCGCCGGCAGAAGCAAGATCAGCCGTTTTCCGGCACCACGTGCGCGCGCCGCGCAGACGGGTCCGCGTATTGGTTCTCCAAGACGATCATTCCCGCGATCCGCAAAGAGGCGGCCTTGCGCGCCGCAAGCGCGGTCTCGCCGGTGCTGCGCCATATCGGTCTTTACGGCTATCGGGCCGACGCCTTGGCCGCTTTCGTCGCGGCGCCGGAAAGTCCCTATGAAGCGCTGGAAGGGTTGGAACAGCTAAGATTCCTAGAAAACGGCATGCGCATTCATGCGATCGACGTCGTCGCCTCGGAAATATCCATGACGGGAATCGACACGCCGGACGATGTGGCGATAGCGGAGGAATTGATCCGCCGCCATGGCGATCCGCATCGGGCGGCGTAATCTATGGTCACCGACATTTACATCGTGCGTCACGGCAATACGTTCGATCCCGGCGACGCGCCGCGCCGGGTCGGCGGGCGCACGGATCTGCCTTTGGTGGAGGAGGGCCGCCGTCAGGCGGCGCGTCTCGGCGCCATGTTCGCCGGCCAGGGGCTTCAGTTCAGGCGCTGTTTCGTCTCGCCGCTCGCCCGCACCAGGGAGACCGCGACGATCGCGCTCGCGGCGACGGCTGCGCCGCCGGAGCTTGAGACGGCGCCGTTCCTGCGCGAAATCGACTATGGCCCTGACGAGAACGCCTTGGAGTCCGACGTCCGTGCGCGGATTGGCGAGGCGGCGCTCGCCGCCTGGGAGCGCGACGCGACGCCGCCGCCTGGGTGGCTGGTGAACCCGGAGGCGTTGATCGCCGACTGGCGAGGATTTTTTGAGACGCAGCGCGGCGCGCAAGGCCCAATTCTCGTGGTCACCAGCAATGGCGTTGCCCGGTTCGCCTTGCCAGCAGCGGCGGTCGAGGCGGAGACGATCAAGCTCGCCACCGGCGCCTATGGCCATTTCACGCTGTCGCCAACGTCGATCGAGCTGCGCGCTTGGAACGTGCGACCGCGAACCGCGTCTTAGGCGGCGATTACCGTTAGCGCTGACGTCGACGATAAGATGCGTGGACAAGGCGGGTGAGGCCG
>CAYWWL010000160.1:0-5189 GCA_964461925.1 uncultured Caulobacterales bacterium
ACCGGAAATTCGTCCAGGCGAAGGATTTGAATACACGTCGGGCGCGCCGTTGGGCACGCCGTCAGGGGTCATGGTCGGTCGCTATGGCATGGAAACCCGCGGCGGCGAAGCGTTCGAGGTTGATATTCCAGCGTTTTCCCTCGACAGCCCCCATGAAGAGCGGCGCATCAATTAACGCCGCTAAGGGCGCAATCAACGCGGATTCTGCTTGAAGGGTCGCGCGAGGCGGCGCAAACAATTCTGCGATGGTAAATCTTCGGCCTGTTCTCCTGGTGACCGGCGCGCTGATCGCATTGCTCGGTCTGGCGATGACGATCCCCATGCTCGTCGATCTGTCTTCAAGCGACCCGGCGAAACAGGTGAATTGGGTCGCGTTCGCCAGCGCGTCAATCATCGCCATTTTCACCGGTGGCGGATTGGTCGCCTCAAGTTGGGGTCAGATCCAAACGCTTTCGGTCAAAGAGGGCTTCTTGCTAACGGCGACAAGTTGGATTGGGCTGGTCGCCTTTGCGGCTTTACCTTTCTGGCTCGGCGTTTTGGACATGACCTATGTCGACGCCTTTTTCGAATCCATGTCCGGCATGACCACGACAGGCTCGACGGTGATAACCGGCCTGGACGACGCTCCCTTGGGGCTCCTGCTTTGGCGCTCGATGCTGCAATGGTTCGGCGGCGTCGGCATCATCATTATGGCCTTCGCGGTGCTGCCGGCCTTGCAAGTTGGCGGCATGCAGATATTCAAATCCGAAGCCTGGGACACATCGGAAAAATTCGTCTCTAACGCCGCGCAATACTCCACCTATTTGAGCGTCATCTATTTGGTGCTGACGCTGTTGTGCTTCATGTGCCTCTGGGGCTTCGGCATGGATGCATTCGACGCCATGAATCACGCAATGACCACGATCGCGACGGGCGGCTTCTCGACGAAAGACGCTTCTCTCGGCGCTTTTCTGTCCACCAATGACGCGCCGCTCGACATTATCGTATCGATCTTCATGATCATTGGATCTCTGCCCTTCGGCTTGTTCCTAATCGCCATCCTGCGCGGTCAAATCAATCGCCTGATCGATGACAGCCAAGTGCAATTCTTCTTGTCTCTGGTCATCGCCTTGACGCTCTTCATGGTGATATTCGTATACGACCGTTTCAATATTGATTTGTTTACCGCGTTTCGCTTGGCGCTGTTCAACGTCGTATCGATCCTAACGGGAACCGGCTACGCGACGACCGCCTACGATTCATGGGGCGGATTTGCGATCGGATTCTTTTTCTGCCTGATGTTTATCGGCGGATGCGCCGGCTCAACTTCATGCGGGCTCAAGATCTTCCGTTTTCAGGTCGCCCTTGCGGCCTTTCAACTATACGCAAGGCGACTCGCTCACCCGCATGGAGTTTTCGTCGCGCGCTATAACGGCCGACCCATCGCCGACGACGTGTTCATTTCGGTCTTGAGTTTTTTCTTCGTCTATTTCGCCAGTTTCGCCACCCTCGCGGTTTTGCTGGCGACCTTTGGCCTCGACCCGTTGACAGCGATCTCGGGCGCCGGGACCGCCATCGCCAATGTCGGACCCGGGCTCGGGCCGATTATCGGCCCATCCGGCAATTTCGGCTCGCTGCCCGACGGCGCGAAAATTCTTATGTCGATCGGCATGCTGCTTGGTCGACTTGAATTTCTGACCCTGTTCGTGATTCTCTCGCCGGCGTTTTGGCGTCGCTGACCAATGCCCAGGAGATCGACATGACAGAAGCCAATTTGCGCGTCTATCACGCGTTTCGCAGCCCCTACTCGCGTTTGGGTCTCCATCTATTGAAACGCGCCGGCTTGTCGCCTGACGTCATTCCTTTCGTCACGCCGCCGGCTGGCGTCGCCTTCGCCGACCCGATGCAGAACAAGCCGAAGCTTCGATACTATAGTCAAGACGCGCCGCGTATGACGTTGCGGATGGGCTTGCCAATCGCCTTACCGAATCCGTTCGACGTTGATTTCACGCCAGCGAACAACGCCCTCGCCTTGGCGAACATTGAAGGTCGCGGCCTCGACTTCGCGATCGCCGTTTCCGACGCTCGTTGGGGGCGCGGAGAAAATATCAGCGATAGCGACGCGCTCAAGGCCGCCGCAAGTCAAATAAGTTGGAATGCGGATAAAATCGACGCCGCGCAAGACGATCAGCGAGTGATGGACGCCCTGGCGTCTTACGCGTCGATGATCGAGGAAGATCAGGTCTTTGGCGTGCCATTCGCGGTTTATGGCGAGAGCAAATATTGGGGCCAGGATCGATTTGATCTTTTGCTTGAAGATATTGCAGCGGGCTGACTGAAGAATTCAAAGTTGGTCGACTGAAAACGTATCGCACGCGCTGACGTCGCCCTGCCGATAGCCGACAGTGAACCAATGACTGCGTTGCGCCGAGCTGCCATGGGTGAAGGTCTCTTGCTTCACCTGCCGGCCCGCTTGACGCTGAAGCGCATCGTCGCCGATCGCGCTCGCCGCCCGCAGGCCTTCCTCGATATCGCCGTCCTCTAGGATCCCTGCGACGCGATCGGCGTCATGCGCCCAAATGCCGGCGTAACAATCCGCTTGCAGCTCCATGCGCACTTGCAATTGGTTCTGCTGAACTTGAGAGGCGCCGGCCTTAGCTTGTTGCACCTGACGCGAAATACCGGTGATGGTTTGAATATGGTGCCCGACCTCATGGGCGATCACATAGGCGGCGGCGAAATCGCCAGGTGCGCCGAATCTCTTAGAAAGCTCAGCGTAGAAAGTCGTGTCGATGTAAATCTTCTTGTCGGCGGGGCAATAGAAGGGCCCCATCGCCGCCAATGCTTGTCCGCATGCGGAAACATTTCTGTCGGAAAACAGAACAAGACCAGGGGCGGGGTACCGACTATTGGACGCCGCGAATCGATCGCCCCAGACTGTCTCGGTCTCCGCCAAAATCACCGACGAAAATTCGCCCGCCTGACGATCGACGGCGGACAGTTCGGCGGTCCCCTGCCCGCCGCCGCCTGCGAGCGCAAGCGGATCGACGCCGATCGACCGTAGCGCGAAAAACCCCACCGCCAAGACGGCCAGACCGCCGACGCCGAAGCGGGTCATCACCAACCGCACCACGACCATCGCAAGACCGGACATGCCTGCGGCGCCAACCGCGCCGCGCCGATCATCCACATTGTCGCTGCCGCGACGGCCTTGCCATTTCACCATGGTTAAATTTCCCCAATAATGCGTGTTTTACCGCCGCGAAACTATCGCCAATACCCCGCAAATTGTCGAGAAAACAATCCAAACGGAAAAATCGGCGCGCCAGAGCAACACCTATTGTTTCGATGTTGCAAATCGTCCCGTTCTCGCAGCTGATCTATTGACTGGCATGGTGCGGACCGCGATTTTTGACCAGTTGGGGTTTTTGGGGCGCGAAATGTACGTTACGCGATTAATAGCGTCGATTGTGGTGAGCGCGTTGCTGATGGCGGCGATCTTCCAGCCAACGGCGCCAATGCGACTAGCGGAGAACGCTGCGTCCTTACGTCCAACGCCGGCGTCGCTCGCGAACCGCACTTGCCCCCTCGCTGGATCCCTCTTCACCCACCCATTCGCCGATATTGGCGACGTGATCTCGGTGTCGCCATTGGGCGGCGTCACCGCGCCTGGCGAACCTTTGCCGGCCCCTTATATCCGGATCAACACGCGCAAAGGGGCGAACCAATTCGAGCGCCGCCAAACATCCGTCACATCGCCGGCTCGCGCCGAAATCAAAGCCATCGAGCGGCGGATTCTGCGGCGCCAGGACGGCCGCGCTAAGGGACAATCCTGGACCGTTCATTTTACCGTCTGCGAGGAGGTCTCATTTTATCTCGGCGACCTCGACACTGTCGATCCCGAGATTATTCGGCGCGCGGGAGGTCTCGCCGCGTTTGAAGAAATCTCCGGTCCGGATCATGTTGCGGCTACCATGGACGTCAGAGTTCGTCCTGGAACGCAGATTGGTCTCGCTGACGGTTTTGACGTCGGCGTTGAAGACCAGCGCATTGCGCCCAAAGAACTGATCCGTCCCGAGCGGTACGCCACCAGCGCTTATCTGACCGCGCGCGTATTCGATGTGCCGACTCAATTAATCGACGCGATTGCAACCGATCACACCCGCGCCCAATGCCCGCTTGATTATTTCCCGACCGAACTACAGACGGCGTGGACAGGGATGCTCGGAGACGCCTTCGGCATGCGTCGCGCGAAGGGCGAAGACGCATGCCGTGCAGCGCTCGTGGACGTCGCCGGCACCGCTCAAGGCGCGTGGTTCACCGACGCAGCGAACAACGCCGTCGCGACGAAGGTGAGCGCGATCGCTTTGGCGTCGGACAATGTCGACCCGAGCCGCCAGATCCTTTCGTTGCATGGACGGCTCAAATCGCTCACGCCGGATATGGTCGCGTTGACGCCAAAGCAACGAACCGCCCGCGAAGCCGCAGCGAAAGATTTCCTCACCTTTTCTCAGGGACAAGGCCTGGTGAATCGTCACTTCGCCGACACCCTCCGGCGACAGATGTACTGTTACGAGGACCTGCGAGCGAATTTCGTCGGCCCACGCATTGTCGGCGTCATCTTATTGCAGGTGACCGAAGACGAAACGGGGGCGCCGCGCATGAAGCTTGAGGCGCGCAGCGACGCCATGGCGTGCGCTGACTTGCAGCAGCCCTGGGCGTTCACGGGGGCTGAGACGACGTTTTACCGCTAGGCGAACACTCGCCTAGCTGAAATCGATCGCTCTTCCTTTGCTCTCCCAATCGCCATATCGGGTCGGCTCAGGCCCAGACGGACCGCCACGCTCATTTTCCTTTTCCGCCGCTTCTCGCGCATTGCGGCGCCGCTCTTCCGCCTCGGCCAGGGCTCGCAGTGCGGCAGGCGGCAGATCCTTGCGCGGCGGCTTAGGCGCAGCGCCGCCCTTGGCGTTTTCGGTGGCGTTTTTGGTCTCGGTGTCGTCGGACACGTTGAAGCCTTCGATTTCTATCTCATATAGGAAACGCTGATCTACAGCGAAAGAGGCAATACCATGAACTATCTCCGCACCGGCATCCTTATCGCTGTCCTAACCGGCTTATTTGGCACAATCTCCCTCCTTGCGGTAAAAAGTTTTTGAACGTTTTGATATTATGTGAATTAATTTTGATCCAGGGCATAAATATAAATCGAG
>CAYWWL010000161.1:0-5179 GCA_964461925.1 uncultured Caulobacterales bacterium
CGCAATGGGTGGGCGACAGGGCGTTGTAGTGGTGGACGCATCTTACTACGGGGGCGATGCGTCTCGGGGGGGGGATGGTTGAAGATTGACGGCGACAGGGGCCTATTTCGATAGAACCGCAGGCCAGTTAGCGTCGGCTTTGGCGATGAAGCCATCGGGGTCGACGAGCCAGTCTTGCTGCACGTCATCATTGTAATTCAGATACAGCTTGCCATTGCGCACGGCCCAGTTCTTCGGGTTTCCGCGGGCGGTGTAATTATTCGCCACGGCCCAGGCGCAATAGCCGCCATATTGCGGCGCATAGGCCGCCGGATCGGCGAGGAAGGCGGCGAGGTTATCGGCGGACGAGAACCGCCAGGTGGCGCCTTTATAGTCAGTGGAGAACTCCGCGACGCCTTTCACTGGTTCGCCGACGGTGAAATACGCTACCGGGTCAAAGCCATCGACGGCGAGGTTTGAAAAACGCTTGGTGTAGACTTCCGGCTTGGCGGCGACGGCCGGCGTCGCGGCGACGGCGACGAACGCGCTCAAAATGGCGATGGCGATGGTGCGCATGGCTCTCTCCTCAATTCGAGGGCACCATAGCCAGGCGACGTTCCGCCTGGCCAATCAAGCTCGATCACAAAAAGGAGAAGTGGGCGGACGCCGTCGACCAGAGGAATCGACGCGCAATGCAAGCGAAAGGCTGAAATCTCGTCTGAAAACCGCTAAGAAGAGCGGCGACCGTTCGTCGTCCAACACATTGAGCAATGCAGCAAGGGAGCGCCGCCATGGGGGAAATCAACACCAAGTCACTGAAGGTCGTTTTGTCGGCCAGCGCCGTCGCCGTCGCTGCTTTGGCCGTCGACGCGTTGGCCTTCTCCACGCCTGCCGCCGCAAGCCATGGCGAGGACGCCGCGATCGCCGCGCCGAGCGCCGCCGATCAAACCCTGAATGCGCTGTTCGATGAAATCCGCGCCTATGAGCTGAGCGAAAACCCGCTCTCCGCCACGTTCGCCGGCAAATATGATTGGAACGATCGATTGCCGTCCGTGGCGCCGGAGGATTACGCCCGCCGCACCGAGGCGCGCGCGGCTTTTCGGGACCGACTGATCGCCATCGATCGCGACGCCTTGTCGGAAGAAGGGCGGTTGAACGCCGATCTCGCCGACTTCATCTTGCGGCATCAGATTGCGCAAGCGCCCTTCAAGACCTGGCGAGTCCCGTTCCTCGCCGACAGCGGATTTCACTCAAGCGTCGTCTTCGCCATGAAGAACGCGCCGCTGCGCAGCAAGAAGGACTACGAAGACTATATCGCGCGGATGCAAGCGCTGCCGGCCTATCTCGACCAAAACGTCGCCAATATGCGCATTGGCGTGGCCGACGGCTTCACCCAACCGAAGGAGATTCTGCCGTTCATCGTGCCGTCCTTCGAAGCCTTGGCGAATTCTGACCCCGAAGCGCATCCCTTGTTCGCGCCGTTCGCCGGCGAGCTCACCGGCGTTTCCGATCGCGCCGCGCGCGGGCTGAAACGCAAAGCGCGCGCGGCCATGACCAAGGACGTCT
The DNA here is from genome assembly GCA_964461925.1 of uncultured Caulobacterales bacterium. Classification (GTDB taxonomy): domain Bacteria; phylum Pseudomonadota; class Alphaproteobacteria; order Caulobacterales; family Parvularculaceae; genus MED-G105. The sequence continues at coordinate 1,546 of CAYWWL010000161.1, forward strand.
TGCCCGCTTATGGCCGTGTGCTGAGTTTCATCAAGGACGAATACATGCCGAACGCCGCCGATAATGTCGGGGCGAGCAATCTTCCGGACGGCGAGGCCTATTACGAAGAAATGATCGCCTTCTACACCAGCCTCGACGGCGAGACCGCCGACAGCGTGCACCAGCTCGGCCTGTCGGAAGTCGCCCGAATCCGCGCCGAGATGGACGTGGTGATCGAGCAGACTGGTTTTGAAGGATCGTTTAAGGAGTTCCAAGAATTTCTCCGCACCGATCCGCAATTCTACGCTAAGACCGCCGACGAATTGCTGCGCGAAGCGGCCTGGATCTCGAAAGACATTGACGGACGATTGCCGAAATTCTTCGGCAAATTGCCGCGTCAGCCGTATTCGGTGGAGCCGGTGCCGGCGGAAATCGCGCCGAACTACACCACCGGCCGTTATGTCGGCGCGCCCTTGGGCGGCGATCGCGGCGGGCAATATTGGGTCAACACCTACGCCCTCGACAAACGCCCGCTGTATCAGTTGACGGCGTTGTCGCTGCATGAAGCGGTGCCCGGCCACCATATGCAGAGCGCGCTGGCGAAAGAGATCGAGAACGTGCCCGCGTTCCGCAACGGTTTTTATCCGCACGCGTTTGGCGAGGGGTGGGGGCTTTATAGCGAGAAGCTTGGCGTCGAGATGGGCGTCTATAATACGCCCTATGAACACTTCGGCCGATTGTCCTATGAGATGTGGCGCGCTTGCCGATTGGTGATCGACACCGGGTTGCACGCCAAAGGATGGACCCGCAGCCAAGCGATCGATTATCTCGCGTCGAACACCGCCTTGTCATTGCTCAATGTACAGACCGAAGTCGACCGCTATATCGCGTGGCCGGGTCAGGCTTTGGCCTACAAGATGGGTGAGCTGAAAATTTGGGAGCTGCGGGCTAAGGCCGAGAAAGAGCTGGGCGACGACTTCGACATTCGCGCTTTCCACGACGCGGTGCTCGCCAATGGCGGCCTGCCTCTGGAGCTGCTCAGCGACGAGATCGACGCCTATATCGCCGCCGCGAAGGAGGATTGATGCGCGCGCCGCGGATCGAGACAAAGCGTTTAATCTTGCGCGGCCACCGGCGAGAGGATTTCGAGGCCTACGCCCATATGTGGTCGCGCACCGTGCTTGGCCTGCGGCCGGGCTTGAAGCCCCTAAGCCGGGAAGAGGCGTGGGGGAAGTTCGCCCGCGGGGCCGGCTTTTGGGTGCTCAATGGCCGCGGCACTTGGCTCGCCTTCGACAAGGTCAGCGGCGCCTTCCTCGGCGATGTCGGCGCGTCGGATTTCGAGCGCGAGATTGTCCCGCCGATCGGCCATATGCCGGAGTTCAGCTGGGTTTTCGATCCCGACGCGCGGGGCAAGGGCTACGCCACCGAGGCGGTCACCGCGGTCACCGAATGGGCCGATCAAAACCTCTCGGAACCGGAATTTTGCTGCATCATCGACCGCGAGAACACGCCCTCGATCGCTTTGGCCGAGCGCTGCGGCTTCGCGCCGACGGCGGACACGGAATATCTCGGCTCGGTGGTGACGATCTTTAAACGGCCGCGGCGAGGCGCTTGAGCGCCATGGCGCGAAACAAATTGTCATAGGACGCGACCATGCGGTCGCGATCATAATACGTCTCGGCGAAGGCGCGGTTTTCCGCGCCGAGGGTCCGGCGGCGCTCTTCGTCGTCGAGCAAGCCGGCGAGGGCGGCTGCGAAGGCGGCTTGGTCGCCGGCCGGCGTGAAGAAGGCTTGTTGCCCCTCCGGGGCCATCAGCGGCACGTCGCCGACCCGGGTTGCGACCACCGGGGCGCCGGCGGCCATGGCCTCCATCATGCTCAGCGGCATTTGTTCCGTGTCCGACGACAGCGCGAAGACGTCGATCTGGGACAGCACTGTCGCCGCGCCGTCCACTTGACCTAAGAAGTCGACACGATCGGCGACCTTAAGCTCGCGGGCGAGGGCCTCCAGGTCGCCGCGCTCCGGGCCGTCGCCGGCGATGGTCAGTCGCGCGCGCTGATTGACGCGGGGGTCGGCGAAGGCGCGGATCAGCAAGGCCAGGTTTTTCTCAGGCCTCAAAGCGCCCACGAAGCCGATGCTCAATGGCCGATCATTGTCGGTTGTCGCGCCGGAGAACGCGTTCAAGTCGATGCCGTTGGGGATATGGCGCACGTTGTCCGCGTCAAAGCCCCATTGCTCGACGGCGATGCGCTGGAGGGTCCGCGACGGGGTGACGATCAAGCTTTCGTCTCCAAGCGCCAGCCGGCGCATGGCGATGCGCCGGCGTAATTGTTTGTGTTCGGATTCTTTCCCGTCGAATCCATCTTCGAAATGCACGTGCGGCACGGTCGGACCGAGACGATTGGCGAGGCCCCATTCGATCGTTCCCCAATTGTACGTAACCAGAATATCTGCGCCGGAGATGTCGATGCGGCGTTGAAAATCAATCAGATTGGATGGGCTTAGCAGCGCCGACTTGCGCGCCCGGCAAGAATGCAGGCGGCGGCTCACGCCGGCGTCAAGCAGGCCCTGTGCGGCGAAATCATTGTCCATGGCGAAAATGTCATGGGCGTAGCGCGCAGCCAGCGCGTTGGCCAAGACGGCGAAGCGCATCTGGCTGCCGCCAATGGCGAAACTGGAAAAGGCGTGGAGGATTTTGATGGTCGACGTCATGGCGTCCAGGCGGCGAAAACAGAGCATTGAACCTACCGAGAACCGCTTGCCGTTTATTTAATGTCATTGTCCGCAGGCCGGCGGCGCCTTTGGGCGCCATCCCCGGACGCGATCTTTGGACGCCGGCGGATTCGCGGCCGCCAAATACGGCCGATCCATGCGATTACGCCGCCAGGACCGCCAAATTACGACGAGTTGTATAAAGTGTTATATGCCCGCAATGAGGGATTTGACGCCCTTGCGTGGTGATTTCATGCGCAATCGTGGCGAATTTTGGCGTTATGCACTAATTTTTTTATTGACTCTCCGCACTGCAGCGTGTTTTAAGACGCTTGCGCCGATTTGATCCTTCAGCTTGCGGGCGCGAAATAAGTGACGCTAAAGAGAGGGACGTGGGTGAAAATCCGCGCGTAATCGGCCTTTTTCAGAGCGCCACGCGACTCACGTTCTCCGTCTTAGCACCTCATTTCGCCCATTCCGCGCCCGTCGCTGACCGATCCGATCGCCGCTGCGATTGGAGCGAAGAATGACGTGTTTGCAGGCGACAAGTGTTCAGGCGATAGCCGATCCCAACGCTGGGTTCCCCCCTCAAGCCGACGACTTTGAGCCCTTTGGCGTTCGCTATCGCCATGGCGCCGCCGGCCCGGCGCGGTTAGACGAAGCCGCGCCAGGGCCGGTGGACGTCGCCGACGTCGACGTGCCGTTCCCGGCGGAGTGGCGGGCCAAAAGCGGCGATCGGGTCGAGGATCAATTCGTGCGTCTGCGGATGATTGGTCCCGTCGACGCTCCGGCGGTGTTCGTGCTCGGCGGCATTTCGGCCGGCCGCGCGGCGGCCGATTCCCGCGGCGACAAAGGTTGGTGGCGCGATCTCGTGGGCCAGGACGCCGCGATCGACGTCAATCGCTTCCGCGTCATCTCCGCCGATTATTTCCCGGTCGCGCCGG
>CAYWWL010000162.1:0-5161 GCA_964461925.1 uncultured Caulobacterales bacterium
TATCTATTGTCCTTGCCAGAAGGTTCGCTCGGCCGGGTTTTCGTTGACGAGCTGATCGAGCGCGGACTGACGCCGCAGGGATTGCGCGACGCCGACATCGAAGCCCAGGACTTGTCCTTGCTCGGGGAAGAGGGCGCATTCGTGCATTATCGGTTGCTCGACATGCACGATCTTCTGCACACGATCACGGGCTTTGGCCGCGATCCGCTGGGGGAGATCTGCATCGTCGAATTTCAGGGCGTGCAGTTCGGCAGCCGCGGCTTCCGGCTGCTTTCGCATATGGCCATCCTAGAGATCGTGCGGCGCTTTCCGGATACGCCGGCGCTAAAGTGCGTGCGCGAGGCTAACCGCATGGCCTCGAACGCGGTTTGGCTCGCGACCGCAGATTGGGAGAGCCTCCTGCCTTTGCCGATTGAAGACGTGCGGCGGACGTTGAACATCACGCCGTCGCCGACTTATTCATCCGTGCACGATATCTGGCAGGAGCGTGATCTTCTCTTGCAGCGAGAAATGGCGGCGGCGTAACCGCCTTATCCAGCGACTCGCTCGCAGTCTGCGACGGCCTCGTCCAAGGCGTCGAGCCATCGGTCGCCTTGACGTTCCTGGTACCAAGCGCGCACCCGGCGCGCGGCGTCTTTGAACGCAGCGAGCTCAGTCTCGGACAAAGCGATCAATTCCCCGCCGTCGGCGACGAATGCGTCGGCGTAGCCTTGGGAGATCTTCGGCGGCAGGTCGATCGTCGTTTGACGCAGGGCTTCGATCCCTTGCTCAATCACCTGAACATAGGCCGCCGGCGTGCGCCGCCATGTGCGTTCCGAATACCACCAAAGTCCGGACATATAGACATGGCCGTCCAGGGTAATGAAGCGAATGTGCTCGTTATTGTTGGAGATCATCACGTCATTAATGGTGTTCTTGGCGCCGTCGATGACCCCGGCGCCGAAGGCGGTGTAAAGCTCCGACCAAGCGACGGGGGTCGGCGTCGCCCCTAGGGCGCGCACGAATTCTTGCTGAATAGCCGATGGGGTGGTGCGGATCTTTAGGCCTTTCAGATCGCTCGGCGAGCGGACGGCCCGGCGCGTCGTGGCGAAATGACGCCAGCCGCCGACGCCGGTGGCGGCCACCAAACGTAAGCCCTGGCCGTCGTCGAGGATTGCGTCGCGCAACCGCGTCTGAAACGGTCCGGCGAGGACGCATTGGGCGATCGCTTCAGACCCGAAAGCGTAAGGCAGGTCGAGCACCTGGCCGCCGTCATAGATTATTCCCACGGCGCTCGCCGTGGTGAAGAAAATATCGAGCGCGCCGCTCTTTAGGGCGTCGATGCATTCCTTCTCATTGCCGCAAAATTGTCCGTAGGGATATATATTCACTTGAATCGCGCCGCCGGATCCGGATTCCACCGAACGCTTGAAGGCTTCCAGCGCCTGATAGTCGACGGATTCGACGCCGCCGAGGATCGCGGCGGAAATCGTAAACGGTCGTTCTTGAGCCGTTCGGCTCGCGATCGCGAAGAGCGCCATCGCCGTCACGGCGGCGAAGACCAGGCGCAGGATCAGCGTCTTTGCGTTCGCCATTACATCAATCCCAACAGTCTTGGGATCGTGAGCGAGATCGCCGGGAAATAGGTGATCAGAAAGATCACGGCGATCTCCACGGCGAGAAACGGCGCCATCGCCGCGGCGATCCGTTCCGGCTTGACGCCGGAGACCGACGCAGCGACGAACAAGATCAAGCCCATGGGCGGCGTCGCCAGGCCAATGGTCAAATTCACGCACATGACGATGGCGAAATGCAGAGGGTGCACGCCCATGCCAACGAAGATCGGCGCCAGGATCGGTCCAAGTATCATCAGGGCGGGACCTGCGTCGAGGAACATGCCGACGGCGAATAAGAACAGATTGAGCAGTAACAAGAGCAGCAATTTATTGTCGGTCAGTCCGGAGATCGTCGCAAGCGCCTGATCGGCGAGACCTGATACGGTCACCATCCAGGCGAAGGACACCGCCGCGCCGACAAGAAACAGGATTGCGCCTGATTGAGCGGCCGCGCGCACGAACAGCGCGGGCAGTTCCGCCGGCGTCAACGCGCGGGTGACGAAAAGCGCGACGATAAGGGCGTAGGCGGCGGCCACCGCCGCCGCCTCGGTCGGCGTGAAGACGCCGGACAAAATTCCGCCAAGCAAGATCACCGGCGTCAATAATGCGGGGAAGGCGTCGAAAAAACTGCGGCGCCGTTCGGTCCAGCCTGCGCGTTCGCTCGCCGTGGGAAAGCCGCGGCGGCGCGCGATCACGGCCGTCAAAACCATCAAGCCGACGCCGACCATCACGCCGGGCACGAGCCCGGCGGCGAACAGTCCGGCGACGGAGACGTTCATGACGAAAGCGTAGAGGATCATGATCCCCGAAGGAGGAATGATCGGACCGATCACTGACGAGGCCGCGGTCACCGCCGCGGCGAAATCGCGCGAATAGCCGTTTTTCTCCATCGCCGGGATTAACATTTTTCCGAGGGCGGAGGTATCTGCGACGGCCGAACCTGAGAGCCCCGCGAACAGGATCGACGAGAGAATATTGACCTGGGCGAGGCCGCCGCGGACATGGCCGATCATGGTTTGGCTAAACCGGACGATCATCTGGGTGACGCCGCCGGCGTTCATCAATTCTCCCGCGAGAATGAAGAACGGCAAGGCGAGAAGCGGGAACGAATCGACGCCGTTATAGAGCCGCGAGAGCAGCATTTTGGTGAGATCTGAATCGCCATTGAGCGCGAGAGAGAGCCCAGGCCCGATTAATAAGGCGAACGCGATCGGCGCGCCGGCGACGAGGAGAAATGCGAATATGGCGACGTAGGTGAGCGGCATCATCGTCAGTCGTCGCTCGCCATGGCGTCTGACGCTGGCGGTTGCGCGCTCGGATCGATTAGGCCAGCAAGGTCGCCGGCGAGCCGCTCCAGGGCGATGAGCCCAAGGGCGGCGAAGGATACCGGCGCGATAACATAAAAATACCCGACGCTGATCGGGAGGCTCGCCGCGGCGACGTCGAAGCCGCGATTGACGAAATCCATCCCGTCAAGGACGAAGACGCCGCAGATCCATATGATCAAGCCGGACTGCAATGCTGCGAGTCCGGCGACCATGGTCCGCGGCAAGGCGTCGAGGAAGCTGGAGATCGCCACAAGCGCGTGGGCGCGATAGGCCCATGGCGCGGCGGCGAACGCGCACCAGACCATCATTGATTTGGCCAATTCTTCGCTCCACGGCAGGGCTTCGTTGGCGAAGAACCGGAGGCAAACTTGCGCCAGCACCACAAGAGTCATGGCCGCGAGCAGGGCGCCGGCGAGGGCGCGCCCGGCCGTCGCCGCGCCGGCGTTGATGACGGCGAGGGCGGCGCTAAAACGCGAGAGAGTATTGACGACAAATGCGGCAGGCGTTGCGATGGCGTGGGCTCCAGCGATCAATACGATCGTTCTTCGTCGGAGTATGATCCAATTGCCGCGCCGATGCCAATCCATCGCGCGCCAATGGTGCTCGTCCGTCGTTGATGACGCGCCGCGGCATTCGCAGAATTGTCGGAATAAGCCCGGCGGATGTTTTCCTGACTTGGAAACAGGCGGTGGCGTCCTCTAAGGTGTCGCGGTCGCGATCGGCGATGACCACAATGACACCGCCGGAGACGCGCTCATGATCAATCCCATTCAAGCCGCCGTATTTATTGCGATCACCGCATTGATCGGCCTCGCCACCTATTTGCACTGCCGCGGCGCGACCGCGGCCGATCGTAGCTCCGGTCACGACTACTTTCTCGCCAATGGCGGTTTGAGTTGGTATTTCGTCGCTGGCTCGATCACCCTAACCAATCTGTCGACAGATCAGCTTGTGGGGATGAATGGCAATCAGATGTTGCTCCTGGCCTGGTGGGAGCTCGCCGCGGTCGCTGGCTTGTTCATCCTCGCCTTCATCTTCCTGCCGATCTATTACCGGAACGATTGCACGACGACTACGGAGCTGCTGCAGAAGAAATACGGCGACAAGCATATTCGCGCGCTGATCTCGGTGCTGTTCTTGTTCGGCAACCTGTTCATTTTTCTCCCAGCTGTGCTCTATGGCGGATCCTTATTCCTGCTGTCGATGACCAATGTCGACGCGCCATTGTTATTGATCGCGACGGTGTTCGCGTTCGTGGGCGCGGCCTATGCGATCCTTGGCGGTCTGCGCGCTGTCGCGGTGTCGGACACGTATAGCGGGGTTTTAATTCTCACTCTTGCGCTCCTGGTGGTTTACTTGTCGTTGCAGGCGATCGATTTCGACTTTTCCGGCGTTCCGGCCGAACGCTTGTCGATGATCGGCGGCGATCAATCGCCAATTCCCTGGCACACCCTATTGACCGGCATGATCTTCATTCAGACCTTTTATTGGAGCACCAATCAAACGATCACCCAGCGGGCGATGGCCGCGCCGAACATCAAGGAAGCGCAAAAAGGGGTCCTCGCCGCGGCGGGCATTCGGCTGCTGATCGTCCCTGCGATCGTCACCATTCCCGGGGTCGTCGCCTTTAAACTTTATGGCGACGTAAACGACGCCGCCTATGGCCGCATTGTCGGCGACGTATTGCCGGCATGGCTATCGGGCGCTTTCGCGGCGGGCATCGCCGCGGCGGTGTTGACGACGTTCAACAGCATTCTGAACGCGTCGGCGGCGCTCTATGTTTGCGACATCCATGAAGCTTATGTCGGCAAAGTCGAACGGGTGAAGCGTCTCAGCGGCGTCGTCTCCGCCGTGATGACTGGTTTGGCGATATTGCTGGTGCCCATCTTCGCCTCCCAAGAAAGCATCATCAACACGGTGCAACAGCTTTATGGTCTATTGTCGATGCCAATCCTGTCGGCCTTCATCGTCGGCTTGGCGTTTCGCAATGTCGACGCGAGGGCGGCGATCATCGGCGTGATCGCAGGCGTCGGTCTCTACGCTTTCTTGAGTTTCGGCTGGACCCCGTTCCACTACATCCACGCCATGTTCGTGACGTTAATCGTCTCCATCGCCTCGGCGCTTGCGGCGAACCGCGTCCTGTTCGGCGCTACGGCGGAGTTCACCGCCTTGAAGGCGGCGCGCGGGTAAGCGCGGCGCAGCGATTGCCGGTAGCGGCGCCATCAGGCGGTTGGCGGC
>CAYWWL010000163.1:0-5157 GCA_964461925.1 uncultured Caulobacterales bacterium
CTTGGCGATGAAATACTTTCCCGGCGCGCCGTCTCGGATATCCGGCATTGGGTTGCCTTATCTAGAGCGTAAGACCAAAGAAGTGCATGCGCTTGGATTCGGCGGTTCGAAATCCTCCGAGGGGGTTTCGCTACTTCCGACGGGCGGGTTTTACCGGCATCGTCGCAATGGCGAACGCCACGCGTTGGAAGCTGGCCTCGTGCATGATCTTCAGCGTGCGGTGCGTAATGAGGACTATAGCGCCTACAAAGCCTATGCGGAAGCGCTCCACGCCCAGAAGCCATTGCAATTACGGGATCTACTAGGAGTAAAGCCTTATCGGCCGACTCCGATTGATTTGTCCGAGGTCGAATCGGTCAACGGCATCCGGCAGCGTTTCGTCACCCCAGGCATGTCTTTGGGCGCCTTGTCGCCGGAAGCCCATGGCGACCTCAATATCGCCATGAATCGCATCGGCGCGAAATCCGTCTCCGGCGAGGGCGGTGAAGATCCGCAACGCTATCGACCATTCGCGAATGGCGACAACGCCAATTCTGCGGTTAAGCAGGTCGCGTCGGGCAGATTTGGCGTCACGGCGGAGTATCTCAACCAGTGTCGAGAGATCGAGATCAAGGTCGCGCAAGGTGCCAAGCCTGGCGAAGGCGGTCAGCTGCCGGGTTTCAAGGTGACTGAGTTCATCGCCAAGATGCGGCACTCTACGCCGGGCGTAATGTTGATATCGCCGCCGCCGCACCACGACATTTATTCGATCGAAGACCTGGCCCAGCTGATCTACGATCTGAAGAATATCAATCCTGACGCGCGCGTATGCGTCAAGCTCGTCGCCGCCGCCGGCATTGGGCCGATCGCAGCCGGCGTCGCTAAAGCGAACGCGGACGTGATTTTGATTTCCGGCAATGTCGGCGGGACCGGCGCGTCGCCATTGACGTCGTTGAAATTCGCTGGGGGGCCGTGGGAGCTTGGTCTTTCCGAGGCTCACCATATTTTGACGATCAACAATTTGCGCGAAAAAGTCACGTTACGGACTGACGGCGGATTGCGCACCGGGCGAGACATCGTCATGGCGGCAATGCTTGGCGCCGAAGAATTTGGGATCGGCACGATTTCGTTGGTCGCGCTGGGCTGTCTAATGGTGCGCCAATGCCATTCCAACACCTGCCCCGTTGGCGTCTGCACCCAGGACGAAGATTTGCGTAAGCGCTTCACCGGCGCGCCGGACCATGTGGTCACCTTGATGTCGTTTATCGCTGAAGACGTCCGTGAAACGCTGGCGTCGCTTGGCGCGTCAAGTCTCGACGACGTGCTCGGGCGATCGGACTTGCTCTTTCAGCAGACACGGGGAGCGCCAGACCTCGACGATCTCGACCTCAATCCGATCCTTACCCGAATTGACGCGGGCGGTACGCCGCAGCGTTCGACGAGGGTTGGTCGCAGCGAGCCGACGCCGACATTGGACGATCAAATTCTCATCGACGCGGCCCCAGTATTCGAGCGCGGTGAGAAAATGAAGCTCACCTATTCCGTGAAGAACACCGAACGGTCGATCGGCGCCAGGACCTCGTCGCGCATCGTTCGAGCCCATGGGCCCAATGGCCTGCCGCCGCAATATTTGACGGTCAATCTGCGCGGCAGCGCCGGGCAATCGCTCGGCTGCTTCGCGGCTAATGGTCTGCGCATCGTTCTCGACGGTGACGCCAATGATTATGTCGGCAAGGGCCTTTCTGGTGGACAGCTGATTATTCGACCGATTGGCGGCGGCGCCGAGATCGACATGACGGCGCCGAGTCTCACCGAATCCGACGCTATAATCGGCAATACATGCCTTTATGGCGCCACGTCAGGCGATCTGTTCGCGGCCGGCCGCGCGGGCACGCGCTTCGCCGTCCGCAATTCTGGCGCAGACGCGGTCATCGAGGGCTGTGGCGCGAACGGCTGCGAATATATGACCGGCGGCAACGTCGTCATTCTCGGTAGGGTTGGCGACAATTTCGCAGCGGGCATGACTGGCGGACGGGCCTTCATCTTCGATCTTGAAGGGGCGCTGACCAATCTCGTCAATCCTGAGAGCGTGACGACGAGGGCGCTGCAAGGCGCGTCGGAAGCGATTTGTCATCGCCTGATAGAACGCCATGCCGACGCGACGCGTTCGCCGCTCGCCAAGGCGATTCTGGCCGATTGGTCCAATCTTCGACGCCATTTTGTTGAGATCGTGCCTTTGGACATTTTACGCCTCGAAGCGGAGAAGAACGGCGTCGACGTAGCCTGACGATAGGGCTTGCGTCTGAAGCGCGCCTCGTGGGAAATGGAGCCGTGTTACATTGCGCCTTGACGCAAGGCGTGGCGACGGTGCTCAACCATGACGGACGTGATCAATATAGCGTTATGCCAGATCGACCCTGTCGTCGGCGATATCGCCGGCAATGGCGAAAAGATCCTGGACGCGAGAGCGAAGGCGCGAAAGGCCGGCGCCGATCTGTGCGTGTTTTGTGAATTAGTTGTATGCGGATATCCGCCCGAAGATCTGGTGCAGAAAGGCTCGTTTCAAGCCGCTTGTCGGCGCAAGGTCGAAGAACTGGCGAAAGCGACGGCGGACGGCGGTCCTGCGATGATCATTGGCTCTCCTTGGGTCGAAACCATCGATGGCGAGGCCAAGCTCTTCAATGTCGCGCTCCTCCTGCGCGACGGCGAGATCGTCGCTATCAGGAAGAAAGTGAGATTGCCAAATTATGGCGTGTTCGACGAGCCGCGCCGTTTCACGCCGGGCGACGCCGACACCGCGCCAATCGAATTCGACGGCCTCTCGCTCGGATTGATGGTGTGCGAGGACATGTGGCTGCCAGGAATCGGCGAAACATTGGCTGCGAAGGGCGCCGATCTATTCATTGTGCCGCATGGCTCTCCTTACAGGTCCACCGCGCTTGAAGAACGCGCTGGGGCGGCGCAGGAACGCTGCCGTGCGACGGGTCTGCCGCTGTTATTCGTCAATCAGTTGGCCGGGCAGGATGAAGTCCTGTTCGACGGCGCCGGCTTTGTCATGGACGAGACAGGCGCGGTGTCGTTTCGCGCGCCGCAATTCGAAGCGGGCGTTTTCATGACGCAATGGCGCCGCGACGGCGCTGCTTGGCGCTGCGTCGACGGTCCGACCGCTGAATGGTCAAACGGGTTAGAGCAGATCTACCGCGCCGTGTGCTTGAGCGTTCATGACTATGTCGAAAAGAACCGATTTCCCGGCGTCGTCATCGGCCTGTCGGGAGGCGTTGATTCCGCGCTGACGGCGGCGATCGCCGTCGACGCATTAGGACCGGACCGCGTTCATTGCGTGATGATGCCTTCCCGCTACACGTCGGACGAAAGCTTAGAGGACGCTGCGGCCTGCGCCGACGCGCTCGGCGTGAAGTACGAGACGATCGTCATTGAACCAGCCGTCGAAGCGTTCGGCGCCATGTTGGCGGAAACCTTCAAAGGCAGAGAGCCGGATACGACCGAGGAGAATATTCAATCGCGCGTGCGCGGGGTTATCCTTATGGCGATCTCCAACAAATTCGGAGACATGGTCCTGACCACCGGCAATAAGTCTGAAATGTCGGTTGGCTATGCGACGCTCTATGGCGACATGAACGGCGGATATAATCCGCTCAAGGACATCTATAAGACGGACGTTTATCGGCTGTGCGAATGGCGCAATGGCGCGACCGACCATGGCTTGCTTGGGCCGCAGGGCCAAGCCATCCCGACGCGCATCTTGACCAAAGCGCCGTCGGCGGAGCTGCGCGCGGACCAGACTGACCAAGATAGCTTGCCCGCCTACGACGTCTTGGACGCGATTTTGGAGCGCCTTGTCGAGCTAGAGCAATCGGTTCGGGACGTCGTCGCTGACGGCTATGACGAAGCTACGGTGAAGCGCATCGAGCATTTGCTTTATGTCGCTGAATATAAGCGCCGACAATCGCCGCCTGGCCCGAAAGTGACGAAGGTGAATTTTGGTCGCGATCGGCGATATCCCATCACCAATGGATGGCGCGACAATGCGGGGTAATGGCCCAGAACCGGCAAGCCTGACGGCGCGGCCCGTTCCTCGCGTGGGCCATATTTGACCCCTTGCCGCGCTTGCTGTAGCCCCTGGCGCTGAAGAAAAGAATGACGGTTTGGCGCGTCCCAGCGTCGCCGGAGCGATCCGAGAATGGCGGGAGCCTTATGACGACAAAAGTGCGATTTGCGCCTTCGCCGACGGGCAAGCTGCATGTGGGCAATGTTCGCGCAGCGCTGTGGAATTGGTTGTTCGCGCGCGGGCGCGACGGCGTGTTCCTCCTGCGCATTGACGACACCGATCTAGAAAGATCGACCCAAGAGTTTGAAGACGGGATCTATCGCGACCTAGAATGGCTTGGATTGGGATGGGACGAAACTTTTAAGCAATCGGCCCGGTTCGACGCCTATCGCGAGGTCGCTGAGGCGCTCAAGGCTGAAGGGCTTTTGTATCCTTGCTACGAAACCCCTGAAGAGCTCGATAAGAAGCGACGGCTACAGCGCGCTCGCGGCGCACCGCCGGTCTATGACCGCGCTGCGCTCTCGTATACGGAAGAGCAATTGGCGAGCTTCAAGGCTGAGGGTCGCCAACCCCACTGGCGATATAAATTATCCCAAGAACAGATCGTCTGGACCGATCTCATCCGCGGCAAAACGACGGTCGACACCGCGAGCGTATCCGATCCCGTCTTGGTTCGCGCCGACGGCGTGTTTCTCTACACGCTGCCAAGCTGCGTTGACGACCTTGATTCGGACGTAACCCACGTCATCCGAGGCGAGGACCATGTCACGAACACGGCGGTTCAGATTGAAATTTTCGGCGCCATCGCCAAATTGCGGGGGCGCGGCGCGGCCCCGGCGTTCGCCCACCATTCGCTCTTAGTCGGAAAGGATGGAGAAGGATTGTCGAAACGGCTCGGCAGCCTTGCGATCGAAGCCTATCGCGACTCCGGACTTGAGCCCGATGCAATTACGAGCTTGTTGGCGCGTCTCGGCACCTCCGCGCCGGTCGCTCCGGAGCGGGACCTCGCGGCTCTCGCGCGCGCCTTCAGTCTCGACGACGCCGGCCGAGCGCCCGCTCGTTTCGATGAGGCTGAGTTGGTGGCGTTGAACGCCAAAATCCTGCATGAG
>CAYWWL010000164.1:0-5119 GCA_964461925.1 uncultured Caulobacterales bacterium
ACCGACTCGCGCACCGCGAGAGAAGTCTGCATGATCTTCGTCGCTACGCGCCCGGCGTATTCGTCGGCGAAGAAACTCATCGACTGACCGAGCACCCGACGATGCATGCGCCAGCGCGCGCTCATCGGCAGATTGCCCAAGATCGATTGGTGCATGATCAATGAGAAGATCAGATCAGCCAGCGGAAGGCCGATGACGAGCAGCACCGCCATGCCGATCAGCGCACCAGTGTGGTCAGCGAAAAACACGGCCGGGTCGCCGACCGCGAGCCAGTCAACGATCCGTCCGAGAAACCCGAAAAGCATCACTTCGCCGATGGCGATCGCCGACGCGAACAGACTGATCAAGGCGAGCAGATGCCGGGCGTCTTTGACATAGTGCCAGCAAAACGGAATCAACCCGTCAGGCGGGCGTTCGCCACGAGTGTCCGGAAACGGCGCTAACAGTTTTTCGAATACGGCGAACATAGCCGCCATGTGGCCGCTCAAAGGGGCTCTGTCAAACCCCGGCGCGGAATAAATCCACCGCGTTGCTAGTTCGCCTCGCGCCTGCTGCGGGCGCGAATATAGCGCACGGTTCCAGTCTTCGACCGCATGATCATTGTGTGGGTATGGACATAGTCCGGCTCCCACTTAACGCCGTCGAGCATGGTGCCGTTCGTGACGCCGGTGGCGGCGAAGATCACGTCGCCGGAGGCCATGTCATGGAGGTCGTATTTGCGGTCGAAATCGGTGATGCCGGCGCGTTCCGCGCGGGAGCGTTCGTCGTCATTGCGGAACAAGAGCCGCCCTTGCATCTGGCCGCCGACGCAGCGCAGTGCCGCCGCGGCCAAGACGCCTTCCGGCGCGCCGCCGGAACCGACATACATATCGATGCCGGTATGCTTCTCGGTTGTATGGAACACGCCGGCGACGTCGCCGTCAGGGATCAAGAAAACCCGCGATCCCATTTTCCGAGCGCCAGCGATGATCGCGTCATGGCGGTCGCGGTCAAGCACGCACAAGGTGACTTCAGACGCAGGCACGCCTTTTTCTTTGGCGATATTGGCGATGTTATCTTCGATGGCGGCGTCGAGATCGACGACGCCGTCGCTAAAGCCCGGTCCGACGGCGATCTTCTGCATATAGACGTCCGGCGCGTGCAAGAGCGTGCCGCCCTTGGCCATGGCGACGACGGACAGCGCGTTCGCCATCGCCTTCGCGGTCAAGGTCGTTCCTTCGAGCGGGTCGAGGGCGATATCGATTTTCGGACCGTTGCCGGTGCCGACTTCTTCGCCAATGTAAAGCATCGGCGCTTCGTCACGCTCACCTTCGCCGATCACGACTTTGCCTTGCATTTCCAGCATATTGAAGGCGTCGCGCAGGGCGTTGACCGCTTCTTGGTCGGCGCCTTCCTTGTCGCCGCGGCCGATCATGCGCGATGCGGCGACCGCCGCCGCTTCAGTGCATCGGCCAACTTCCATCGTGAAAACGCGGTCTAGATAATCGTCATTCGCCATGAGCCGTTCCTCTCTTTCGTGAACGATGTGCCCCGCCCGGCGCGAGCCGTCAATTGGCCTCGGCGAATTAGCGGGACGGAAACGGCGATCGTATGGGCAAAGCCCTTAGAAACGATAACTGACGCCGATTTCCGCCGTGTGGAATCCGAAGACTTCGGCCCGAGTAGCGCCGAGATAGCGATACGCGGCTTCAATAGCGATCACATCGGTGATTGGGGTCTGGAAGCCAGCGACGCCGGAATAGCCCACCGCGATGGTGTTATCTTCGAACGCTGAAATGCCGTCGGAGACGTCGGTCTCAAGCAAGAGCGGACCAACCCCGACGGACGCAAACGGGACGACGAAATCAAGGTCATAGGCCCAATGCATGGAGATCAGCCCAGCGAGCCCCCAGAACGTCGACTCCACAGGAAATCCTGCGACGTCGATGCGCGATGCGTCTTTGAAATAAGCGATCTCAGGCTGGATCGACCACGCGAACCGGCCATTGACTTTGAATGGCTTGCGATAGCCAGCGGTGAGGCTGTGCCCGAACGTGTCGAAAGTGTCGTCGGTGACATGGCCAGCGAACAAAGCGCCGCCGCGCACATAGGCCGCCTGGCCAAAACTGCCATAGACCGACCCGGACCGGTTTTGGCTTGGCATCTGCTCAGCCGACGCGCCGCTCATGGCGGCAGCGAAGCCGCATGCGAGTGCGATGATGAATTTGATCCGGATAAGCATGATTGCCCCCTACTCTATAACGCAGTTTCGGGGGCACGGTCGCGGCCAAGAATTATTTTTCAGTTAATGAACTATTACCAAGTGTCGTTAGTGCAATGCCGGTGACTTCATTGACCATAAGCGCTACGCGCGATTGTCGAGACACGCCATATCGACAGCGTAACGACCCTTGCGGCTTCATCGCTCGACATTCGGTCCAAGCTCAGATCCATCGCGCTCTTCCGCGGCGCGCTCGCGATCCTTGTCCAAATTGTCATCTAACGCGTCGCGCGCAGCGAGCAGTTCTTGGGCCGCCGCCTCTCGCTGGGCTTTCGACAGGTTTTCCGGCGGCCGGTCCGGTTGGTCGCGAAACCGCGGAAATTCGCCATCGGTATCGGTCACTTGTTTCTCGATCGCCGCTTCAATCTGAGGATTTACCGGGGTGTCTTTTGCGAGGTCTTCGTATTTGACGAAGCCAGGCGGCAAGAAGCGTTTGGCGTTGGCGCAGCCAGCCAGCGAAATAGCCAAAACCACGAGGCAAAGCCGCGCCGCGCGGCCTCCGTCAAACTGATAAATTTTTGCACCCATGCCTATCACAGCCTATACTTGTCGCCTAAGAGAGCTAACTTACATTCACCAGAAAAAAGCAAGCAGGAAATGACGCAAGCTGAAGAGCAGAATGCCGCCCCAGCGCGCCGACCGCGCCGCAAAACAGCCGCCAAAGCGCTAAAATCCGCGTCGACGAAAACCGCCACGAAAAAGGCCGCGCCTGCGAAGAAGAAAGTCGCCGCCAAAAAGCCGGCGGCCAAGAAGTCGGCGAAGAAACCTGCGAAGAAGAAAATGACCACGAAGGCGGCCCCGCCGCGCGAGGCCGCGCCTGCTGACAAGGCGACGAAAGCGAGCGCCGACGCCGCTGCGAAGATCGCCGAGTCGTTGAAAGCCGCGGCGCAGCCTGACAATCAAAAGCTGATCGACGATCTCGAAGCGCTATCGGAATACGTGGTCGACGTCTCCGGCCGGGGGCAAGACGTCATCCGAGAGTTCATGAGCAAGAACAAAGACGTGATGCAGATCGCCCAGGGCAAGCAATCGGCGGACCCGTTGAACGTCGGCGAAGCCTACAAGGAGATGATGGAGGGCTTGTCGACCGATCCGGGCGTCGTCATGGAGCGGCAATTCCGACTTTGGGGCGACTACGCCAAACTCATGTCCTCAACCATGCGCAGACTCAGCGGCGAAGACGTCAAGCCGGCGGTGACGCCGAGCGCCGCCGACAAACGCTTCCGACACCCAGCTTGGTCGGAGAACCATTTGCTCGATTTCGTCAAGCAATCCTATTTGACCTACGCCAATTGGCTCACCGGCACTGTCGACGCGATCAAATTTGACGACGACAAAGAAAAGAAACGCGCCGAGTTCTACACGCGTCAGTTTGTCGACGCGATTTCGCCGACCAATTTCCCGATGCTCAATCCGGAAGTGATCGAAGCCACGGTGGAGTCGCGCGGCGAAAACCTTTTGAAGGGCCTAAAATACCTGCTTGAGGATCTCGACCGCGGCCATGGCGAATTGTCGATCCGCCAGGCGGACCTCGACTATTTCAAGCTCGGCGAAAACGTCGCCACGACGCCGGGATCGGTGGTCTATGAAAACGAGATCATGCAACTGATCCAATATAATGCGACGACGGACGAAGTCGCGGAACGGCCATTGGTGATCTTTCCGCCTTGGATCAACAAATTTTATATCCTCGATCTGCAGGAGAAAAACTCATTCATCAAATGGATGGTCGAACAAGGCCGCACGGTGTTCGTGGTGTCGTGGATCAACCCTGGGCCAGAGCTCGCCCATATGGATTTCACTGATTATATCCACCGGGGCTGTTTCGAAGCGCTCGACGCCATCGAACAAGCGACCGGCGAGCGCGAGGTCGACGCCATCGGCTATTGCATCGGCGGCACCATGCTCGCCTCGGCCCTCGCATTGATGGCGAAGAAGGGCGACGACCGGATCAAATCCGCCACCTACTTCACCGCGCAAGCGGACTTTGAAGAGGCCGGTGAATTGCTTCTTTTCATCGACGACGCACAGCTAGCGGCGATCGAAAAACAGATGGACGCCGCTGGCGGCGTGCTGGAAGGCCGCGCCATGGCGACGACTTTCAACATGCTGCGCTCGAACGACCTGATCTGGCAGTTCGTGATCGACAACTACATGAAGGGCAAAGATCCCGCCCGATTCGATCTTTTGTTCTGGAATTCGGACTCCACGCGGATGCCGAAAGCCGTGCACATCTTCTATCTGCGCGAGTTTTATCAGAAGAACCGTCTCGCCAAAGGCGAGATGGAGATCGACGGCCATTTTCTAAACCTTGGCGACGTCGACATCCCAATGTTCTTCCAAGCCGGCGAAACCGACCATATCGCGCCGCATAATTCCGTTTACCGAACGGCGCGGCTTTTCGCCCAAGACGGGAATGACAAGGTCACCTATATGCTCGCCGGCTCGGGTCATATCGCTGGCGTCGTCAATCACCCGGACAAGAAGAAATATCACCACAGCGTCAATCCGGCCCTGCCGGAGAGCGTTGAGGATTGGAAACAGGACGCTGAGCGCCACGACGGCTCCTGGTGGCCTTATTGGATCGAATGGCTGAACCAGGTTAGCCCTGGCAAAACCGCCGCTCGCACCCCGGGCGACGGGGCGCTGGCGGTGATCGAAGAAGCGCCCGGCAGCTACGTCAAGGTTAAGTCGTAAGCGCCCGCCGGGTTGGTGGAAAAATTTTGCCCAATCCGCGGGGCTCGATAGCGATTTCCGCTTGACGGGTGCCCGTCAGCGCGATAGCAGTCGCGTTCCCCTTGGGGAATGCGCGGGTGTAGCTCAGTTGGTTAGAGTGCCGGCCTGTCACGCCGGAGGTCG
>CAYWWL010000165.1:0-5105 GCA_964461925.1 uncultured Caulobacterales bacterium
GCCGCAATTTATCGGCGAGGTCTCAGCGCCCTATTCCTACGTTTTCGCTGTCGCCGGTTCCGCCGGGTGCGCCTGGGCTTGGCTGTTGACCCGAACCTTGTTTCGAGCCGAACAGCCGATCAAGAAATGGACGTTGCTTGTGCTCGCGGCGGTGATCGTGATCGAAGCGACGTGGGAGTTGACCGGGGTGCACAGCCATGCCGGCGCGGCGCCAGGCGAGGCGCACCGGATCGCGAGCAATGCCGCATCGTTGGTCTGCATCAGCGTCATCGCCATGGTCTTCGTCGAGGCGCTATCCGGCTATGGACCAAATCTGCCGGTCCAAGAACGGCGATTTCGTAAGATCTATGTTGGCATGTTCGGCGCAATGATTGTGTTGGCGCTTGTGTGGGCCGGCAACTCCAGCGAGACGACCATCGGCGCTGAATGGGTGGATGGGATCGTCGCTTTGTCGGCCGGCGCTTGCGTCGTCGGCGCGCGTCTCGCCGTCGCCTATCGCCAGCGCCACCCGCTGCTCGCGCCGACCGCCAAGAAGCCGCCAGTGAAGTCCGCGCCGGCGCCAGGCGCCATGGATCCGCGACTCGGCGAGCGTATTCGCGGCGCGCTGGAAGACGAGATGCGTTTCGCCACGCCGGACTTTAAGGTCGCCGACCTCGCCGCTGCGGTGGGCGAGCAAGAATACAAAGTGAGCCAGTGCATCACCGGCTTGCTTGGCTATCGAAACTTCAATCATCTGATAAACGCCCGCCGGATCGAGCACGCAAAACTTATGCTGATGGCGCCGGAGCATCGGGAGACGCCGATCTTGTCGATCGCGTTCGACTGCGGCTTCGGATCGATCGGTCCGTTCAATCGCGCCTTCAAGCAAGAGGTTGGCCTTACGCCGCGCCAATTCCGGTTATCGGCGGCGCCGGCGGCGTAGCTTCGAGCAACAGCCTCGCGGCGCCTATCCCAAAGCGGAATCCTGACCGACGTCGATCAATGGCGCGGGGCGGGCGACGTCGGTCAACGCCGAAGGCGGAATTCGGGTCGATGATCGGTGCTGAATTACAACTGGCGCTGACGGTTGAAAATGCTATCAAAAAAGCGCCGAGACGGCGGCTGACCGGGTTTGGGGGTGCGTATGACTATCGTGTTAAAGGTCCTTAAATGGGCGTTCTTGCTGATATTGTTGTTGGTTGTATTCGCTCTTACCTGGCCATGGTCCGCAGTGGTTCAAGAGCGGCTCACGGCGCGACCATTCGCGTCGTATTTAGACGACAACCTTAGGCCCCTCGATCTCGACATCGACGATGCGGGCTTCGCGTTCGACGACGCCTTTTATGATCACGACCTCTTTCTCCTCGGCGAAATCCATGGCGCGCAGATGGCCCAGGACGTCGATCTGGCGATGATGAAGCATCTCAATCAGCGCGCCGGCGTGCGGTGGCTGATGGCCGAACTGAGCTATGTGCAAGCAGCGCGCTTCAACGCCTTTCTCGATACCGGCGAGGAATCCTATCTCGCCCCGGTCTTCGAGAAATGGCTAGCCTCGAGCACCCAATGGGGCAATCAGCAGCACTATGACAAAATCCTCGCCGTGCGCGCGTATAATATGACGCTGCCGCCGGAAAGACGGCTGCGCTATTTCGGCGTCGACTCGATTGGCGAAGATTCCCAGGCGGACGCAGCCGCGTGGTTGGCGGGATTGCTCAGCGATCTGCCCGACACCGCGCCGGAGGCGTTGTTGGCGTTACGGGCGGCGGCCCTTGATTTCGACCCTGAAAACTTCGCCGCGGTCGGCGAGGCGGCGCTCGCCGCCTTCGCCGATTATGCCTCCGCACCCGCCCTTGACGCGTCGGATGTCGGTGACGCCGTTAATGCGCCCACGGACGAGGCCACGGACGAGGCGACGGGCGAGGCGACGGCTGATACGGCGCCGGAAATTGACGTTACGGCGGCGCGCCACCTTACCGGAAGCCTGCTCGACTCGATCGCCGGCAAAGGCCGCTATGAGGTCATTCCGGGCAATATCGACGCAATGGTCGAAGAGTTCGGCATTGGCGACGACGAAAAGGTTTACGGCTTCTGGGGACTGTTTCATGTGATGAAGGCGGTGATCAATGAGCGCGCGCGGCCGTTGGCCCTGCGTCTGAGCGAGGGCGAAACGCCTTTCGCCGACAATATGGTCACGCTGTCCATGGTCTACGCCGACAGCATGCAGAACATGCCGTCGCAAATCCTGCCGGAGTTCCTCCAGGCAGATGGTCCGTTTACTGAGGTCCCCATGAGCCAGAACAATCCCTATCTTATGTACCTCGACGGGATTGGCGATCTAATCGCGGCGTCAGAAGGATCTTCCGCGGCGATGGTTCCGCTCTATAAGGAGGGCTCGCCCTATGCAGGCGCTACGCGGCTGCGGACGCAGACGGGGCTTTTGACGAAGGTGTTCCGTTTCGAAGTGACGCCGCCGGACCAAGAACCGGTCGAGCATATCATTCTTATCAATGGTTCGCCGGCGTTGACGGCGTGGGAGGGCGCGGCGCAATAGCTTCGCGCCGTCCCGTTTCCGCGCGCAATCAGCGTTCCTCGTCCGGAAACAACTCATCGTGCAAGGAATCGCCAGGAAAACCCTGGCCGTCTTTGACGCGTTCGCCGATCGGCGAGCGCAGCATGTCAAGCACCCCGGCGAACTCTTGCTTTGGATTGACGTGGGGGTAGGGTTCGGCGGGCTCGGGAACGTCGAGCAGACGGCAAAGCGGGGCCCAGCCGTCTTTCGCTTCAAACACCAATAGCCGATCCGGGTCGATCGTTTGTTCGACCGCGACAGCATGAGCGTTGAAGGCGGCGATCATTGCGTCCCGATCATTGATGTCGCCTTCTAGATGTTGACTGATCGTCGCATCGAACATCCGGCCCCATTTGCTGCCGGCGTAGATTGCCTGCAACTCCGTGCTGAAGATCGTCTCTTGTGTGGATTGAAACCAGCGCTCCGGATCTCGGGTCGATAGCACCACTTTCGCGTCGGGATACGCTTGTGCGAGCTCTCGCCAATAGCTCGCGCCTGGAAAATCAACGGTGGCGACGAAGTCGCGGAAGATGGCGCTCCAGTCGGGACGCCCAGAAGCGGCGTCGAGCCAAAGATCCACATGCCCCGGCGCGGCCAAGACTTCGCTCATATGGTAGCATCGCCCGTGAAGAAGCGTTTCCAGCGCGTTCTTCAGGGACGCGGTTCCCGTGCGCCCGAATCCAGCGCCGATGACCTTTAACGTCATAATTCTCTCCCCGGGATCGTTTGTTTATCAATCCGTATACGACATTGCCTCAACTCGCTAATTAGTGCAATGTCTGCGACGGCGTCCCCGCAGGCGTTTTTGCTGCGGCGCACATTCATTCAATTGGGGAGGGGAATGAACCGTTTCAGGTCATTGACGGATCGTCGCTATATGCCGTTGTGGCTGTATCACGCGCCAGTGCTTGCATGGCTGGCGTGGCGGCGGCTCAAGGGCCAGCGCTTGCGCTATTTCTGCATGACCAATCCCGGCTATGAACTCGGCGGCGCATTCGGCGTCTCGAAAGTGGCGGTGATGCGGCAATTGTCGGCGCTCGGCGCGCCGATTCCAAAAACTCTGTGCGTCGATCACGCTGACAAACATGCCGTCTCCGCGGCGAAGATGATCGCCGCGGTCGGTCCCCATGGCGTCGTCAAACCTGAATTCGGCGGTCGGTCCTATGGCGTCGGGGTTTTTCGGAGCGAAGCGGAGGCGGAGGCGCTGCGCCGCGCATCGGCGGACAGCCAACAGGGATATGTCGTCCAGGAATTTATTCCCGGCGACGAATATTCGGTATTTTGCGCCCGGGACCGCGAAGGGGGAGGCCTTAGAACCATCGACGCCGTTCATCGACGGCCGCTCTATGTGGTCGGCGACGGCGCGTCGACATTGGCCGCCTTGGTTCGGCGCCAAGACTGCGGCGACGCGGAGACGATCGTCGCAGGGCTCGGGCCTCGCGGCAGCGAAATCCCCGCATACGGCGAGCGGGCTCGCGTCGGTCAATTAGGCTCCCACGCCCATGGCTGCGATTTCATCAGTATCGATATTGATGATTATCCAGCTCTTGCGGCGATGGTCGACGCGCTGGACCGGTTCCGAGGCGTCGACTATTTCCGGGCCGACGTCATGGTCAAAGACGACCGGCCGTATATTCTCGAGATCAATGGCGCGTTTTCAGAGCCGCTCGGCGCCTATGATCCCGGCAATGACATGGCGGCGTTTTATCGTCGGTTCTTCGACGTCTATCGCATCGGACAGTCGATCGGCGAGGATCGTTACAAGGCGGGGGCGCGATTGCCGTCGCGACGCCACGTCCTGCGGCGGATGACGGCGGGCGTCGCCCTTGTTAAGGACGCAAAGGCGGCTAGGTCGACGAGGCCGGCGCCGGCTTAGGCCTTGGCCATCAAGCCGATGCCAATGGCGAGGAAAAGAAGCCCCGCCGCCTTGGTCGTCGTCATGGCTTCGTCAAAAACGAATATGGCGACGACGCCGATGGCGACGATTGAAGCGGCGGTCATCACTGCATAAGCGATCGATAGATCCAAGGAGCGAACCGCCACGGTGTAGCTCACCGACATGAGCCCGCCGGTGGCCATGCCAATCCATAACCAAGGCGACTTCGCCGCCTGCCAGGCCATGGCGCCGATCGACCCTGGATCGATCGATTCCGCGAAGACTTTGATGATCGCATTCGTGGCGACATTGGCGGCGACGGCGACCGCCAAATAGATCCATGGACTGATGATCGGCATTTGGGATCCTTCGTCTAACGATACGGCCGGCGACCGTCACAAGAATGTCGCATTCGGCGGCGACAGAATCACGTCGGTCCGACCTAGAGAAATCCCAGCGAATCCACAACACGTAGCCGTCCTCTCGCCAGCGAGAACACCCCAATAGGGGGAGCGCTGAAGGAGATGCAGTCCTTTTTTAACGAATAGTTAAGGTTAAAATTGACGCGCTTTCGATTCGGCCCGATAGTTAATTTGTGCGCTTGCTAAGGCGCGCTGGGAGACACGCGTTCTGACCCGTCGGGAGTGACGGCGGGTCCCGCTGGGAAATGGGTAGGGGGTT
>CAYWWL010000166.1:0-2732 GCA_964461925.1 uncultured Caulobacterales bacterium
TGTTATTATTGCGACCCCTAAAGGCGACGCTGATCGCGCTGCAGTTCCGTCACAAGGCTGAGGAAGGCAAGCTCGAGCGATGATGACGTTTCGATTTAGACCGGTGCTGACCTTAAGCGCGCTGGCTGCTTTGGCGGTTCTTTTGTCATTGGGATTTTGGCAATTGCAGCGGCTTGAATGGAAGCAGGACTTGATCGCTAAAACCGAAGCCCGCACCCAGGCTGCGCCCATCGCCTTCGCCGAGGCCATGCGCGCGACCTTGGACGATCGTGATATTGAATACACGCCCGTTGCGGTGACCGGGCGATTTCGCCATGACCAGGAAGTCCACGTCTTCGGCGCCCTGAACGGCGCCGCCGGCGTCTTTGTCTTTACGCCCTTGGAGACCCGTGACGGCGCGATCGTCTATGTTAATCGCGGCTTCGCCCCCCAGGCGTTGAAAAAGGCGGAGGACCGAGCTGCGGGCCAGATTACGGGAGAGGTGCGCATCGTCGGCTTACTCCGGTTGCCGGAGGCGGAAGACAAACTAATTCGCACCGAGAATGATATCGCCGGAAACTTATGGCACGAACGCCGCCCGATCGCCTTCGCGAAGGCGCAAGACATCGCCGCCGCGGCGTTCTATCTCGACTCGCTCGGCGAGGAAAACGCCGCCCCATGGCCGAAAGGCGGCGTGACCCGGCTTGATTTCTCGAACCGCCATTTCGAGTACGCCTGGACCTGGTTTGGCCTCGCCGGCGCTCTGGTGGGCGTCTATTTGGCGTTTTCGGTTCGCCGTAACTCTTAAACGGCGCAATTGCCATCAAACCGGTTTGTGGCTCTACTATCCCTTCAACTGGAGGGGACAATGACCCTTGAACCTTTATTAGCGGCGCCGCTGATCGTGCAGGCCCATGCTTTCTCCGCCATGGCGGCGTTCGTCCTAGGCGTCATACAGTTTATCGCGCCGAAAGGGACGCTGCCCCACAGGGCGATCGGGGTCGTCTGGGTGCTGTTGATGACGACGATTGCGGCGACCTCGGTGTTTATCCGGCGCGATTGGTCGCCAGGCGATCCATTCTGGGTCGGGTTCAGCTTTATCCATATATTCACGCTGATCACCGCTTACGGGGTGATTAGCGGGACGCTGCTCCTGCTGCGCGGCGGACCGGCGCTCAGACACCATGCGAAGCCGTTCGCGGGCGTCTTTTTCGGCGGGATTATTATCGCTGGGGCGTTCGCATTTCTGCCTGGGCGGATCATGTACGATGTCGCCACGGGCGCGGACACGTCCGGAGAGGTCCCGGTCTATGGTCGCGAGACGCCGCCGACGCAAGATTGAAGGTGCGGCGCTTAACCAGCGGCCTGAGACCATTCATAAGGCGGTATAAGGATTACCGCCTTAGCGTTCCGTCAGCTTGAATTCGATCCGCCGATTCTGCGCGAGCGCCACTGGTGACGAGCCGGAGACCAGCGGCGCCGTAGCGCCGGCGCCAGTCGCGAGCAGCCTATTGGCCGGCACCCCTCGGGCGGCGAGGTAATTCACGACCGAGATCGCCCGCTGGGTCGACAATTGCAGATTTGAATCGAAGCGGGCGCGGCACGACGGGCCAAGCGGCGTGTTGTCCGCGTGACCATCGACGCGCAAGACCCAATTCACCTCGGACGGAATGTCGTCCTTAATGTCGATCAAGGCTGTCGCTAGCTTGTCTAGGTCAGCTTGACCGTCGATGCCCAAGGTCGCGGAGCAAGAGCCGAATAAGATATCGCTTTCGAAGATGAAGCGATCGCCGACGACTTTGATGTCCGAGCGATCGCCAAGCGCTTCGCGCAATGCTTCGAAGAACCGTGAACGGACTTCCTGCAATTCTTGAACTTTGCGCGCCAAGGCGGCGTTCAAGCGCTGAGACAGATTTTCGATCTGCGCTTCTTGTTCTTTATCTTTCGCTTCCGCGGCTTCGAGCGCCTCTTGCAGGCTCTGCAATTGCTTGCGCAACGCCGCCAATTGAGCGTTCAAGGTCGCAATTTGCGATTTTTGATCGTCGGTCAGCGCTTTTTCCGCCTCAAGCTCCTCCGCCGATGCGGCGACGGCGGATTGGCTCGCAGCGAGAGCGACGCCCAAAGCGGCGATCTCGTCGTTCTTGCCGTCGATGGTGTCCTGCAAAGACAAGATCTGTTGCTGCAAGGAGTCTCGCTCCGATTCGGCGAGACCCAATTGCCGCGCGAGTTCATTGATGCGCGCCGTCAGGCGCGCCAATTCTGAATCCTTCGAGGCCAATTCGTCTTTCACGGACGTCAATCGCTCGCCCAAATAGAATTGAGCGACGACGAAGATCGAGAGAACGAACATCAGAACGAGCAGAAGGGTCGACAACCCGTCGACAAATCCCGGCCAGATATTGGCCTCTGTGCTTCGCCGGCGTCGCGCCATGATTTATTCTCCGCCGCCGACGCGGATAAGGGTGCGGTTCAGCGCCCGAATTTCATCTTTCAATTCGGCGATTTGCCCAGCTTGAGCTTTGATCTGCGCTTCGGTGTTGGTCGCCAATGCGGTTTCAAGGGATTGCATGGCCTCGCCATAGTCGGCGATGTCCTCGCCGGCGTAATTGGCGTTGTCTCCGCCGCGGGCGCGTACGGTCTCTGTGATGCCGGAGAGCCAATCTTCGAGATCCGTGTAGAAACGATTTTGCGCTTGACCGGCTTGCAAGTCGAGGAAGCCGATGATGAGGCTGCCGCCGAGACCGAACAGGGAT
>CAYWWL010000166.1:2742-5099 GCA_964461925.1 uncultured Caulobacterales bacterium
CCGAGCGGCTGCTCGAGGTTACGGATCAATTGCGTGACGGCGTCTTCAGCCGGCCCGGATGTGTTCGCCAGGCCTGAGATCGTTGCGGCGACGGCGTTCACGGTTTCAAGCAGACCCCAGAAGGTGCCGAGCAGGCCGAGAAAAACCAGGAGGTTGCCGATATAGCGCCCCATCTCGCGGCCTTCGTCCATCCGGGCGCCAATCGAATCGAGAATCGCGCGGGTGGATTCCGGCGACAGTCGGCCGCCGCGGTCGTCAGCGTCGAGCAGGAGTTTGACCATGGCGCGGATCAGCGCGGGCGGCCGGGGCAGGCGGGCGCGCTTCGGGTCGACCGTGTCGCGAAAGGCGTCGACCCAGCGCACCGCTGGCGAGATCACGCCCGCTTGGCGCAGATTGTAGATGACGCCGATCGCGAGGACGGTGAGGATAAGCCCGTTGAGGGCCACATTGGCGTTGAACGCGTCGACCAAGAGCGTGGTTGGCTGCGGGCTCAACGGCGACAGGTAATACACGATCGCGGCGACCGCCGTGAGGAACAACAACATGTTTAGGATGTATCGACCTGGTTTTACGAACCGAGCCGACCGCTCTAGCGACCGCGCCATACTTTCCCCTCTAGTTTCTCACGATACTGCACTTTTCATGCGCCCTTGGCGTAGCTTAGGCCAAGTTCCGCCCGCGGTGAATGCGTTAATCGCCCATTAACCTAATGAAATGGCGCTGTAGTGGCATTCAAGTCGCGTCAATCTTGCGGAATTGTCACCTTTGAGCGGCTGACGCGGTTGTGGGGTTTTCGGCCACGTTTGCGGTCGGGGACGAGCTTGAATTGCCGCAGATCAGGCCTTGCCCAACGGGCAAACTAGCCGCGTAGAAAATTCATGCGCACAATTTGCGCATTTTTCTTGACGATTCAATGTGACAGTTTTATGTCTTAAATGACACTTTTATGACCACGATGATGCGCGGCCCGCTGAACCGGCCTCATTCGCGCAATCCGAGGTGGTCACGGGCAGAGAATTTTGAACCAGGGAGTTGAGTCATGAAACTAATAAGAGCGACCATGATCGCCGTGGCAGCCGCGTGTTTCGCTGTTTCAGCGCAGGCCGAAGACAGTGCGCCACCAACAAATTACCAAGAAAAAGCAGTGGATTACATCGAGTCCAGGAGCGAGAACGCGCATTCTGTGCGCGTTGCGTTCCAGGGGCAGCCATACCCGATCAAGGCGGACATCGGCCGCCACAACAATGTCGACGCGTGGGCCGTTGACGTGCGCGTCCGATATCAAATGGATCGCGGTGCGACAGGACGGCAGCATTACACCGTTGTCTTCGTCGACGGTCGACCAGTGGCGCTCGACCAGGATGAGGTGAAAATCACGTCGCTCTAAGGCGCGACCGTTAACTTTCGGCCCGTCGCCGTCCCTCGAATTCTACCATGTAGATCGTGGGACTGCGGCGGGCCGCTTGCTATTCGCGTAAAATCCGATAGATGGGCGCGGGAGCGCGTTTTGCGCTGCAACTAAGGCGAAGAATGTCGCCTTCAGCCGAAAGCGCTAAGAATATGTCCGTCGCCTCTGATCGCGCGCAAATGCGCAATATCGCCATCATCGCCCATGTCGACCATGGCAAGACAACGCTGGTCGATGAAATGCTGCGCCAATCCGGCGCCGTGCGCGAAAACGCCGAGATGGCCGAGCGCGCGATGGACTCCAACGACATTGAACGCGAGCGCGGCATCACCATCCTCGCCAAATGCACCAGCGTCCTCTGGGAGAAAGATGGCGAGCCGGTGCGGATTAATATTGTCGACACCCCCGGCCACGCGGACTTCGGCGGCGAAGTCGAACGCATCCTCTCCATGGTCGATGGCTGTCTTCTTTTGATCGACGCCTCGGAAGGGCCGATGCCGCAAACCAAATTCGTGCTTTCCAAAGCGCTTGGCCTTGGCCTGAAGCCGATTGTCGTACTGAACAAAGTCGACCGACCAAGCGCCGATCCGGACATGGCGTTAGACGCGGCGTTCGATTTGTTTGCGGCCCTCGGCGCAAATGAAGATCAGCTCGACTTCCCGGCGCTCTACGCATCAGGCCGTGACGGCTGGGCGAGCGACGATCTCGATGGCGCGCGCGACAATCTCGACCCATTGTTCCGGGCGATCGGCGCCCATGTGCCGGCCCCGGGAATCGCTGCGGACGCGGACAAACAGCCATTCAAGATGCTGGCGACCACGTTGGAGGCGGATCCTTATCTCGGT
The DNA here is from genome assembly GCA_964461925.1 of uncultured Caulobacterales bacterium. Lineage (GTDB taxonomy): Bacteria > Pseudomonadota > Alphaproteobacteria > Caulobacterales > Parvularculaceae > MED-G105. Next base: position 4,996 of record CAYWWL010000166.1, read on the forward strand.
CGAATTCTGACAGGGCGCGTCATTAGCGGCGTCGCAAAGCCCGCGGTGACGATGAAAGCGCTTGGTCATGCCAGCAAGGAAATAGAACGGGTTCGGAGTACGAA
>CAYWWL010000167.1:0-5082 GCA_964461925.1 uncultured Caulobacterales bacterium
GGCTCGACGCCCGGGCGCCGCAAGCGACCCTGCGGCGCAGCTTCGGCAGACGCCTGCGCAGCGGCCTGAACGCCTTCGACACCTTCTTGCCCCTATGCCAAGGCCAGCGCGTGGGTCTGTTCGCGGCGCCGGGCGTCGGCAAGTCGTCCTTGATCGCCGACCTCGCCAGCCAGACCCAGGCCGACATCACTATTGTCGCCTTGATCGGCGAGCGCGGCCGGGAAGTGCGCGCTTTCTTCGAAGAGTCCTTAACCGAGGAGCAGCGGCGCAAGACCATGTTGATCGCCGCGAGTTCGGATCAGCCGGCGCCGTTGAAAAAACGCGCCGCTCTTCTCGCCATGACCGCGGCTGAATATTTCCGCGACCAGGGCAAGCAGGTTCTGTTGTTGTTCGATTCCCTCACCCGGTTCGCCGACGCCCATCGCGAAATCGCCCTCGCCGCCGGCGAGCCGCCGTCCCTGCGCGCCTATCCGCCGTCCACCTTCCAGGCGTTGTCGGCCTTGGTGGAGCGGGCCGGCACCGGCATGGATCGGGCCGAGGGTCCGGCCATGGGCGACATCACCGCGATCTTCACGGTGCTCGCCGCCGGCGGCGACATGGACGAGCCAGTCGCCGACGCCGTGCGCGGCTTTATCGACGGCCACATCATTCTTGATCGGGCGATCGCCGAACGCGGGCGTTTCCCAGCGATCGACATTTTGCGCTCGGCCTCGCGCTCCCTGCCCGACGCAGCGAGCCCAGAGGAGAACGCGCGCCTCGGCGACGCGCGCAAATATCTCGGCGCATATCGCGACGGGGAATTGATGATCAAAGCGGGTCTTTATGAGCGCGGAACCGATCCGGTGCTCGACCACGCGGTGCGGATTAACGGGGCGCTCGACGATTTCATCGCCGGCAAAAGCCCGACGATCAATTCCGCGTTCAAAGCATTGGAGAAGGCGCTCGGCATGGAGAGCGGCGCGGCGGAAAACGCCGAAGCCGAAGCAGGCGGCGACGCGAACGCGCAAGCGCCGGCTGACGCCACGTCGGCTTAACGCGCGTCGGCCTAACGCTGCGTCGATCAGCTCAATTCAGCTTAAATTTTGGTCGCGCGCTGGGACGCGTGGGGTTGAGCGCCGGCGCGCTCCCCGGCCCGATCGATCGACGGTCCGGCGCCCTGGGGCGCGGACGCGGCTTCAGCGCGATTGAGGTTGAGCAACGTTTCCTCGGTAGGCAGCACTTTCTTCAATTCGCGCAAGGCGAAATAGAACTGCCCATCGACGATCTGGCGCTTCGCCGCGGCGAGCGCTTCGAGGCTCTCTTGATCGCGGAAAATGCCGATCAGAACGTCGATGTCCTTGGCGATGCCAGGACCGACCTCTTCGCCATTGGACTCGCCAGCGACCACCAGCTGCGCGGCGTAATAGACCCGCTTCACCGGCGTGTTGGCTTCGTCAGGATGCAGCGCGTCGCGCAGACGCAGAATGTTCGCATCCTTGGTCTTGATCCGTAATTGCGCGCGGCGATCGCCATTTTGCATCACGACGCCGTTGACCAGGATCTGCTCGCCTGGCTGTAATTTTAGAACCAGGCCGCTCATGAGGTCGTTTCCTGATTTGGGCCGCCTTCGGTGATGCCTTGCAAGCCGCGCATGATCGCGGTGTTGATCGTCACCAGCGGATCGACGTCGGCTTCGCCCAGCAACACCTTGCGGCTGTGGCTTTGCGTAAATTGACAAAGATTGATGATTTGCGTCTTCAGCGCTCCGGGCAATTGATTGCCCTCATGCGCCACGTCCATAGCCAACTTGGTCCACAGGACGTTGTTCTTATGCAGAGCGTCTGCGAGCGCGGAAACGTCGCCTTGCTCTTGCTTGTGTTTCGCGACGTTCAGCGCCGCAATGATTTTGGCGAAAATTTTCGCCTCGACTTGGCGGTTGGATCCCGTCGTTTTCGCGATCGTCGCGTAACCGGATTCCGCCCCTTGACCCCCAGAAACCATATCACCGTCGTACATTCTGATACCTAAGATAAATCGATCTTCGATCGTCTAGTAGAAAATCCCAGGGCGGAGGTTACCGCCCTGGGACTGAAGTTTCTCTTACTGGAAGAGCGAGAGAAGGACCTGTGGCGACTGGTTCGCAATCGACAGGGCCTGAACGCCAAGCTGCTGCTGCACCTGCAGGGACTGCAGTTCAGCCGAAGCTTGTTCGAGGTCGGCGTCGGTCAAGGAACCGATGCCGGCTTTCAAGCTGTCCGTCAGGTCTTTGATGAAGTCCTGCTGGATGTCGATGCGCTTTTGCGCAGAACCGAAGCTCGCCGCAGCGTCGATCGAGGTCTGGATCAGGTTCTCGATATTGTCGAGAGCCCGGGTCGCGCCGTCAGCCGTCGACACGTCGACGGATTGCAGGGCGCGCAGACCGCCGGTCGATTGACCGTCAGCGCGTGCTTCCACGGCGACCGACACGTCCGTGCCGCTGTTGTTGTCGATCAACAGAACAGCTTGGTCGGAAGAGTTGGTCGGATCGAGCGCAACTTGCACTTGAACCGTGATGTTCTGAGTCGTCGCCAGGGTTGGCGCTTTCTCGTCGATAGCCGCTTTCAGGCCAGCGGCGACGTCATTGATGTCGTCGCCTTCTTTCGCGATGTACTCAAACCGCGTGCTGGCCAGGGTCAGGCGGTAGCCGTCGCCTGCATTGACCTGACGGCCAAGGATGTTGACGGCTTCAGCGCGTTGCTCAACCGAACCAGTGTCCGAAGCGCCAGCCGACCCTTCAATGGCGACCGTACCGGTGCCGCCGCCGCCTGCCGTAAACGCAGCAGACAGGTCATAGCTGGTGAATTCAGCGCTGTTCTGGATTTGGATCACGCCCGTACCGTTGGTCGCGGCCGTAATGCCATCAATGCCAGCAGCGTTGATTTGGCTGATCAAGTCGTCGCGCACTGCGTCGGCGTCTTGGGTCGAGGCGTCGGTCACTTCAAACGTGAAGCTCTCTTCGCCCACGGTCACCGTGACGCTGTCGCCATTGACGTACCCGCCGCCGGTTTCAGCGAGGGTGATGTCTTGCGTCCGAGCGGTGTTGTTGATTTCATCCGCGCCGCCGTCAATGTCCGTGAAGGAAATGCCGGTGGAGGTGAATTCAGTGCCCGAAGCGTTGTACGTGCCGGCGTCGGTCGTCAGGTTAAAGCGGTTAACCGTAATTTTCGACGCGGACAGCGACTGGTCCGAACCGCGGTCCAAAGACGACAGAACGTCGATCGACTCGAAGTCTTTCAACAGGTTCAAGCCGTTGAACTGAGCGGCGTCCACGATAGACGTGATTTGCTCGCGAAGACGGGAGACGTCTTCCTGGATCTTCGAACGGTCGACATTGTCTTCCTGTGCGGAAACGATCGACCCTTTGATTTCCTGCAGAAGCTCGGTGACCTGCTCAGCAGCGCCCCGGGCAACGGCCACGGAAGAAGAACCAAGGCTCAGCGAGTCGTTGATCGCTTCGAAGCCTTTAACGTCCGAGTTCATGATCGAGGTGATCGCATAAACGGCGGCGTTGTCACGTGCGTTCGACACGCGCTTACCGGTCGAGATTTGCTCTTGGACGTTAGCGAGGTTGTTGTTGATGTCGCGCAGAGTGGAAAGGGCGACCATCGACGACGTATTCGTGAGAAGACTCATTAGATTTAGTTCCTTAAACTATACGGCAATTCGACCGTGTGGGGATCAACACCGCTTCCCTAAAGGGCCTGCGGAAACAGCGCTTTGCGCTGCGTTGCTCGCGCTTTTGGCGAGACGGGAGCCGTACTAGCGTCGCCGTGCGACAATTCCGTCGCGTCGTTCGGCTTAGAGGAAAATGTATAACCCTCAGTTAATGAAGGGCTTTAAGCGCGACGGCCGGGATTGGCCAAGGCGTCGGTGAAGTGCGGGCGCTCCCCGGTCGGATTATAGACGCCGACCTCGGAGGACTTGCGCGCGATCTGGGTTTTGCGCAATTGCGCCAAGCGCACGCCGTTCTGCGCCGCCTGCAATAGCGCCTCATTGCGCTCGATAGCCGTCCGTAAACGGTTAATCTCCGATTCACTAAGACCGGCCGACGCCGCGTCAGCGGCTTGGGAGGCCGCTTCGAGCGACGCGCGCAGGCGGTCCTTGGCTTCCGCGCCCTGGGTCACCACGTCATAGTCGCCGCTCAATAGCGCGACCCGCTCGGCGTCGAGAATGCCTAACAATTCATTGACTTGATCGCGCACTGGATTGGTCCCCGCCTTGTTCTTCGTATTATTCACCGGCTTGCTCCGCATCGACTCGTTTCAAATGGGCGTAGACTTCTTCCGCGAAGCCAAGATCGCTGGTCTCGGCGAGCTTCGAAGACAGTTCATTCAGCAGGAAATACGAATACGACCCCGCCTCGGACCCGAAGGCGTCTTCAAGCCCGGCGTGCTTCAGCATTTCAGCGACGAACACCGCTTCGAACTCGTTCGCCGAGCGCCGGATGGCGTCGTCGGATTTCTTCTCCGCCGCGGCGTCGGCGCGCGATGCGGATACTGAAGAGTTCGTTAACAGGGCGGCTTTGTTTATGTCCATTTTTTCAGCTCTTTCCGAGGAGAAATTTCATTCCCGTAACGCTGCAGTAATCGTTTTATATAAAATTATCCTTGTTTGTTCGTTAAAGGCAGAATTATGACTTTCGCTCCATTCCTCGATTTCGCCGCCTCTCCCGACGCGCCGACGCGCACATCCTCCGCCCCCGTTGCAAGCCGCGACCGCGGCGGCTCGGACGCGCCGGAGAAGGATCAAAGCTTCGCCCGCGACTATGATCGCGCGAGCGACGAGAGAAGCGCCGACGTCGAGGCGCGCTCCAGCGACGAACCGAGCGGCGCGGCCCAGGGCCAGACCCAAGCGCCGCGCGAGATCGACGGCGCGCCGAAAGAACGCTTTCAACCGGTCGCCGACGGCAAGCGGCAATCGATCGAGCCGGCCCTTACCGCCGCCGCCTTTGGTTTAGAGGTGGACGCCGAGGCGCGCGCCCTCGAGCTCGAGGTCGAGCCGCAATTAGCCCTGCCGGGGATCGAAGCGCCGACCACGCCGAGCGTCGACTTCGGCGCCGCGATC
>CAYWWL010000168.1:0-5078 GCA_964461925.1 uncultured Caulobacterales bacterium
ACGGCGACAGTCTCGAGACGCCACGGATGTATGCGGTCGGCGTTTGGGTTTCGCTCGCCTTCTCAGTGGGCTTTTTTTCCGTTTATGCGCACCGGATTGCAGCTGAGGCCGGTGAAATGAAGAGCGCTTTGGCGGCGACGCAGTTGGCTCTTGCTCGGGAAGAACAGCTCGCCGCAATCGGCGGCCTGGCCGCCGCGGCGGCGCATGAACGCGGCACGCCGCTCGCGACGATCCAAGTCACGTCGAAGGAAATGGTCGAAGACCTCCGGCATCGCGACAAGCTTGATCTGGATCTCTTAGCGGAAGACGCTGAGTTATTGCTGAGCCAATCCCGCCGGTGCCGTGAAATCCTTGGCCGATTGTCCCGGCGCGACGTCGAAGGCGGCGACATTCTCCACCAGGCCGGGTTCGACCTTCTGGTGCAACAGGCCGCGGCGCCGTTCGAAGAAGGCCCCGACGCACCGGCCATCGTCTATGAAACCATGGCGACTCCGGACGCTGGTCCACCGCCTGTGGTGAGCCGCAAGCCAGAAATCCTATACGGCCTGCGCAATGTGGTGGAAAACGCCGCCGCCTTTGCGCGCAGCACGGTGTTGATCCACCTTGAGTGGGACGCGGAAATGATCGGGGTCACCATTCATGACGATGGGCCAGGGTTTGCGCCGGATATCCTAGCGCGCCTCGGCGAGCCCTATTTAAGCGAAAGACTGAGATCGGCGACGGGACGCAAGACCGGCATGGGACTCGGTTTTTTTATCGCTAAGACGCTTTTGGAGCGAAGCGGCGGCGAGGTTCGGTTCGCGAACCGAAAATGGCCTGACGCCGCGAACGCTCGCGCTAGCCACGGGGCGTGGGTGCAGATCCGTTGGCCAAGGGCGGCGTTGGAAGAGGCGGTGGGATAATGCCGAACCGCGGCAATGGCTTTTTAGCCGCCGGAAACGCCACAATTGTGCGACATTATGTCTGGCGTCGGCGGGAATGGGCGCCTACGTACATTGTAGCGAGAGCACGTCTTGCATTGCGCTTCGGCGCGAACCGCTAGTGCAGATAGGATGGACCGTCATGATTGAGAACGTCGTAAGCACTGACGCCGAATTGGTCGTCAATGAAATGCTGCCGGAAGACGCTTCGGTTTTGATCGTCGACGACGATGAGCCGTTGCGCCGACGCCTTGCCCGCGCCATGGAGCGACGCGGATTTTCGCCGATTTTGGCGGGGGGCGCGAAGGAAGCGATTATGTTGGCCCAGGCCCAACCGCCGGCGTTCGCAGTTGTCGATCTTCGCCTCGGCGACGGCGACGGCCTCGACGTGGTCAACGCGATCCATGAAAAGCGTGAAGACTGCCGCGTCGTGATCCTCACGGGATATGGCAATATCGCCACGGCCGTCGCGGCGGTGAAGGCGGGCGCGGTGGACTATCTGCCGAAGCCGGCGGACGCGGATGACGTCGAAAAAGCGCTTCTAGCGGCTGACGGCGAGCGCCCGTCGCCGCCTGAAAATCCAATGTCGGCCGATCGCGTCCGGTGGGAGCACATTCAACGCGTGTTTGAATTGTGCGATCACAACGTGTCAGAAACTGCGCGTCGTTTGGGCATGCACCGACGCACGCTGCAGCGAATTTTAGCCAAACGGGCGCCCCGCTAGCGTCGGCGTCGCCGGACGCATTATCGGTAACGCGAGCGAAACGAGCGATAAGATGCGCGCGCTTTGCTTGACCTCACGGCGTATCGAAGGAAACTTACCTTTTTTTGCCCGAGAACCGCGCATGGTCCTCGGGCTGGCGTCGTATCGCGAATTCGGTGAGTTTCGCGGCAGGTCGTCGACACCAAGAAGGGATACAACAAGCATGGGTCAACTTGCGAAGCCGAGCCGCGCGCTCAGCCTGTTTTCGGGCATAGGGGCGGCGATCGCCATGGCGACGTCCGCCGTCGCGGCGGACGTTGAATTGCCATATGATCAATTCACCTTGGACAATGGTTTGCGGGTCGTTGTGCACGAGGATCGTAAAGCGCCATTGGTGGCGGTGTCGATTTGGTACCATGTCGGCTCCAAAGACGAACCGGAAGGCAAGACCGGCTTCGCGCATTTGTTTGAGCACCTCATGTTTAACGGCACCGAACACTATGACGACGAGTGGTTTCGCCCGTTGGAGGAAGTCGGCGCCACTGATTTGAACGGCACCACCTGGTTCGACCGCACGAACTATTTCCAGACCGTGCCGACGCCGGCGCTCGATCGGATCCTGTGGATGGAATCCGACCGCATGGGCCATTTGCTCGGCGCGGTGACGCAAGAAAAACTCGATGAGCAGCGCGGCGTCGTGCAAAACGAAAAGCGCCAGGGCGACAATCAGCCCTATGGTCGCTCGGAGTATTTCGTCCTGGACGGACTATTGCCCGAAGGTCATCCGTATTCGCACTCGACGATCGGTTCTATGGAGGATCTCGACGCAGCGTCCCTTGATGACGTGAAGAGCTGGTTCAAGCAATATTACGGCGCTGCGAACGCGGTTCTTGTGCTTGCTGGCGATATCGACGTCGAAACGGCGAAAGCCAAGGTCGAACAATATTTCGGTCATATCGATGCAGGACCGCCTTTGGCGCGGACCAAGGCGAACGCCCCGCAGCTCAAGGTCAACAAGCACGAAGTCATGTACGACCAGGTGCCGCAAGCGCGCTTGGACCGAAATTGGGTCGCCCCCGGACGAACCACGAAAGAAGCGGCGCTATTGACTTTGGCGGCCGAGGTTCTCGGCGGCGGCAAGACCTCTCGCCTCTATCAGCGTCTCGTTTACGATCTTGAAATCGCGACCAGCGCGTCAGCGAGCAATCAAGGTCAAGAAATCATGAGCTTCTATTCGGTGACCATCGACGCCAAGCCTGGCGAAGGTCTCGATGAGGTCGAAGCCGAAATGGAGAAGGTGGTCGAAGCGTTCTTGCAGCGCGGGCCGACGCGCGCGGAATTGGAGCGGGCGAAAACCTCGATTGAGGCGTCTGTCATCCGCGGGCTGGAGAAGGTCGGAGGCTTCGGCGGCAAAGCCGTGCGGCTCGCCGAGGGCGCTCTTTATGCAGATGATCCGGCGTTCATTTTGACTTGGCTCGACTGGGTGAAGTCAGCGACGCCGGCCGACGTGCTCGCCGCAGCGCGAGACGTGATGAACGCCGGCTACTACCAGCTCGATGTGCTGCCGTATGAGGATTTCAAGACCAGCGCCTCGACGGTGGACCGCACGACTGGCCTGCCGGCGGTTCCAACCTCGCCGGATCTCGTCTTTCCAGCCGTTGAAGAAACCACGTTGTCCAATGGCATGAAGTTGGTTTTGGCGAAACGTGACGCCGTGCCGGTGGTCAATATCGCCATGCAATTCGACGCAGGCTATGCCGCGGACGCAGCGCCGGGCGGTAAGCTTGGGTTGGCGTCGTTCACGGGCGCGATGCTCGATGAAGGCGCAGGCCGCCTCAGCGCCACGGATATCGCGGAGACCCTCGATGGGCTTGGCGCGACTCTAGGGACCAGCTCGAACCTCGACGCCACCGTCGTGCGGATGTCGGCGCTAAAATCGAATCTCGCCGATTCGCTCGCCGTGATGGCGGATGTGGTTCGTAGGCCAACATTCGAGCAAGCTGAGATCGATAAACTGCGCAAGCGGTGGTTGGCGTCGATCGCTCAAGAAAAAGCCTCGCCAATCCCATTGGCTTTGCGTCTTTTGCCGCCGCAGATTTACGGCGACGATCACGCTTATGGCGTTCCGTTCACTGGCTCGGGTACGGTCGATGCGATCAATTCGATCACCCGCGAGGACCTCGTCAGTTTCCAAAATACATGGCTGCGGCCTGACAATGGGACGATTTTCGTCGTCGGCGACGCAACCGTAGCGGAGATCAAGCCGATCCTCGAACGGGCGTTCGGCAATTGGCGGGCGCCTGCTGGCGTCGTCCCGACGAAGAACGTCGCTGAAGTGCCGCGTCGTGAGAAAGGGAAAGTGATCATCGTCGATAAGCCCGGTTCGCCGCAATCATTGCTGCTCGCCGGTCATATCGCCCCGCCGACGGGCGCCGAGAACAACATCGCCATCTCGGCGATGAACGACATCCTTGGCGGCCAGTTCAGCGCACGGGTCAATATGAACCTTCGCGAAGACAAGGGCTGGGCCTATGGCGCCTATACCTTCCTCCAGGGGGCCCGAGGTCAGCGGCCATATATGGTTTATGCGCCGGTTCAGACTGACAAAACCAAGGAGTCGATTGCGGAACTAATCCGAGAGATGAGGGATTACAAAACCACCCGCAAAGCGACGCCGACGGAGCTTGATCGAACGGTGGCCAACAATACCCGTTCCCTGCCGGGCGCGTACGAAACCGCTAGCGACGTGCTTGGCAGTTTAACGAGCAGCGCTCGCTTCGGCCGTCCGTGGAACTATCCGGCGACTTTGAAGGGCGAATATGAAGCCCTGTCGTTGGACGACATCGCCGCCGCTGCGGACGAAGTCGTCAGCCCGGACAGCCTGATCTGGGTGATCGTCGGCGATCGCGAAAAGATCGAAGAGGGCGTTCGCTCGCTCGATCTTGGACCGATCGAAGTCGTCAAGATGAGCGATCTCTAGGGCGATCTCTATTGCGCGGCGGCGTGGCGCATGGCCGCCTGCCGCGCAAAACGTAGCGTCAGCGATTTGCGCCGCGCGCTCGCCATGGAGCGAGACGGCCCTTCCCGCATAATCGACGCGCCGAATTGATCAGCTTTGATCAGGCCTTCGTCGATCGGCAATCGGCCGCAGGGGAAATCCGCGTCGACGGCGAAATAGAAAACATCGCAGAAATCGAGATATTCCGACCATTTCTGGTCGGCGTCGAAATCGGCTTGGCAGGATTTCACTTCCGCCATGACGAATTGACCCTTGCGGGTGAGCCCTGCGACGTCGACCCGGCGTCCGGAAGGCAAGCGAAACTCGGTCAACACGGCCAGGCCCATGTCGGTGAACAAGCGCTTGACGCCAGCGGTGACGGCGAGGGTCGCGGCTGGCCGCTGCGCCTCGGGTGGGGGCGGCGTGGACGGTGAATGAGGGAAAGCAGTCGCGGGGG
>CAYWWL010000169.1:0-5033 GCA_964461925.1 uncultured Caulobacterales bacterium
AACCCTGTCGGAGAAACGCGCCTTGTCGGTCTCGCGCTACATCTCCTCCCAAGGGGTCGACCCGGCGCGTCTGCGCGCGCTCGGCTATGGCGAAGATCGCCCGATCGCCGACAACGCGACGCCGGCCGGCCGCGCCGCGAACCGCCGTGTGCAGATTGTTATCGATCCGGTGGAGGCGCAGTTCGCTTCCTATTGATCGAACCCTGCGCTAGGGCGGGGCCCGGTCCCCGCGCCATTAATTCTTCGAAACCCCGCGAGCGCCGCGCGCCGCGGGGTTTCTTTTTGGTCGCGAACGGCGCGCGGCGTTCCGATTTGGCGCTCGGCGTCGGCGGTTCCGCTTAAATCCTTTTCAACCTTGTTTCGGTACGCTCGAGGAGAACATTTCTTAACGGAACGTTGAGATCGCCGGGCGCCGAAGCCGCGCCGGGCGCAGACGAAGGAACGACCGCCATGAACAGTTTTTTGGAATGCATCGCCAACGGCAACGCAGCGCTTGACTCAGACGCCTGCGCCAACGTCGTCGAGGCCGCCTTCAGCGGCTGCGCCGACACCTCCTCGCACGAGGATCTCGACGTCCTGACGAGAGTGAAAGAAGCGATCATCGCCGAGCGCGTCGACCTCTATCTGCAGCCGATCGTCAGCCTGCCCCAGCGCAAGACGCGCTATTTCGAAGCCTTCTCCCGCCTGCGCGACGCGCGCGGCCAAGTGTTGAAGCCGGCGACCTATATCGAGGCCGCCGAACGCGCCAACCGGATCGGCGTCATCGACAATTTGATCCTGACCCGGTGCATCGACGCGATTCGCCGCTATGGCCGGGAAGACCCGCATCTCGTGGTGTTCTGCAATCTGTCGCCGACGACCTTGTTCGACACCGAATTTTTCGAGGCGTTCACGTCCTATCTCGAGGCGAACGCCGATCTCGCCTCGCGGCTGATCTTCGAGTTCACTTATCCGTCGATCCATATGATGCACCCGCGGGTGGAGGAGAAAGTGGCGGAGATCGCCGCGCGCGGCTTCGCGTTCTCCCTCGACCACGTGCATCGCTTGGACCTCGACTGGGACGCTCTTGGGCGGCGCAATTTCCGTTTCGTGAAAGTCAGCGCCGCGACCTTGCAACGGACCATGCAGGTCACGCATATCGGCGAGGGCGGGGTGATCGCGCCGCGGGATCTGCGCAAGCGCCTGATGACCGCCGGGATTGATCTCATCGCGGAAAAAATCGAGGCCGAAGGCGACATGCCGCCGATCCTGTCCATGGGGCTTGATTTCGGCCAGGGCCATTTATTCGGCGCGCCGCGCAAAGCCGAATCCTATCTGACCAAGCTGTCCAACGGCGCCGGTTGATCGACGCGCCTGCCGCGCTCTCTTGACGATGTCGGGCGCGGCGGCCTACCCGTTGGGCATGACCACGCCCTTGCTCAGCTCTTTTCAGCCATTGGCGCAGAACTACGACGCCCTGTTGTGCGACGCCTGGGGCGTCATTCACAATGGCCGCCGCCTGTTCGACGGCGTCGAGGACGCCCTTGTCCGCTTCCGCCAAACCCGCGGGCCGGTGGTCATTCTCACCAATGCGCCGAAGCCCTCGCCGGTGATCCGTCCCCAGCTCGACGCCCTCGGGCTTAGCCGCGAGGCCTATGACGTGGTGGTGACGAGCGGCGACGTGGCGCGGGCGGAAATCAATAAATGCCTGCCTGGCCGGGCTTACCGCATCGGTTGGGCCAGCGACGGGCCGCTCTATGACGGCCTCGACCTCGGCTTCGCGCCGTTGCCCGACGCCGACTTCATCATCTGTACGGGGATCGCCGACGAAGGACCGTCAGAGCCCGAGGACTATCGCGAAATGCTGGCCCCCGCCGCCGCCGCGGACAAGCTGATGATCTGCGGCAATCCCGACATCGTCGTCAATTGGCGCGGCGAGCTGATGTGGTGCGCCGGCGCCATCGCCCGGGTCTATGAAGATCTCGGCGGACGGGTGGTCTACGCCGGCAAGCCCTATCCGGAAGTCTATGCGCTGGCCATGGCGGCGATCGCCGACCGCGCCGGCCGGACCATCGCGCCGGACCGCATCCTCGCCGTGGGCGACGGCGCGGTCACCGACATTCGCGGCGCCAATCGCGCCCGGATCGACGCTTTGTTCATCGCCGGGGACGGCGGCGTGCATGAAGGCGGGCTGGAGAACGGCGCCGTCGAGCGCGCCTTGAAAGAAGCCGACGTCGCCGCCGTCGCCGCCATGCGGGGGTTGGTATGGTGAGCCAGGCGTCCCGCGCGGCGCGGCCGATCATCGCCGCGATCGGCAATTTCGACGGCGTCCATCGCGGCCACCAGGCCTTGCTCGACGCCGCCGCGGCGCGCGCCGCGGCGATTGACGGCGTTCTCGGCGCGGTGGTGTTCGATCCCCATCCGCGGATGTATTTCCGTCCGGACGATCCGCCATTTCTTTTGACCTCGCCTGAGATGCGCGACGCCTTGCTGCGCGCCCATGGCGCGACCGAGATCTTCTCCGCCGCGTTCGACGCCGCTTTGGCGGCGATGACGCCGCAGCAATTCGTCGAAGACGTGCTGCGCGACCGGTTCGGCCTCGCCGGGGTGTTGACCGGGCCGGAGTTTCGATTCGGCGCCGGCCGGGCCGGGGACGCCGCCACGCTCGCGCGCCTGTGCGCCGACGTCGGCATGACCGCCGACACGGTCGATCTTTTGGCGACAGGAGACAGCGCGGAGAAAATCGGCTCCAGCGGCGTGCGCGCGGCGCTAAAGGCCGGGGATCCAAAAGCCGCCGCGGCGATGCTCGGTCGACCCTGGCGGGTCGTCGGGACCGTCGCCGAAGGCCGCAAGCTCGGCCGCACGATCGGCTTTCCCACGGCGAACGTCTTGCTTGGCGACTTGATCGAACCGAAATACGGCGTCTACGCCGTATCCGTGAACGTCGGCGAGGAGACCTATGGCGGCGTCGCGAATTTCGGCCGCCGGCCCACGGTGGGCGGCGAGGCGACCTTGTTGGAGGCGCATCTGTTCGACGTCTCCCTCGACCTTTATGGCCGCGAGATCGCCGTCGATTTTCTCGATTTCATCCGTGAAGAACGCAAGTTCGACGGCCTCGACGCGCTTAAAGCGCAGATCGCGGCGGACGGCGAGGCGGCGCGAGGGATCGTCGCCGCGCGCTGAACGGGCGGCGACAGCCTAGCCCCCATTTCGGCTTATTCTTCTTGCGGGGACAACGGCGTCGGCGGCGCGCCGTCGGCGTTCAACCGACCCTCGGCGATCAATTGCGATTGAAACTCGGTGAACGCTGCGGCGGCGGCTTTTTCCCGCGCCTGAGCTTTCGGCAACGCACGGGTCAGGCGCGCGGTCTCGCGCTGGTAATACTCCAAGTCCTGACGGCTGATGAAGCGCTCCGAGGCGGACAGGTCGGGATCGTTATAGCGGTTGGATTCCGAGGTCAGGCTGAGCTTGGCCCGGGACAGCAGCCGTGCGGTCTTCGAGGCTTCGCGCTTGGCGACGTCATAATCCTTCTCAAGCTTGCCTAGCTCGGCGCCGAGATCATATTCGACGAGAAACGACAATTCGCTGTCCGGCGGACAGACGTCTTTATAGGGAATGTCGCGATAGCCGGCGCTGAGGCCGCCTTCAGCCGAACAGAACGCCCGCCGGCCCTGGTCGAAGCCGACAAGATAGCGGTCTTCGCCGACAATCTCGTCGGGATCGCCGCATTTGTCGGCGCGATCGCGGAATTTCGGTTTGGCGAGGCCCATGGCCCCGTCTTCGCGTCCGACCAAAGTCCAATCCATCGACTGGCAAGCGATCTCGTCGGCGCCGGTGGCGCACGCGGCGGAGAACAAAACCATGCCGGCCAAAGCGGCGCGTTCCGCGGTTATGTCAATCACCAATCACCTCCATACGTCGGCGGCGTGTCTCGATCGAACGGTCGCCGCAGGCCCCCGATGGCCTAACGGGGCCACGCTTAGCGGGATCCAGCCTAGCGGCGACTACGGCGACACTAAGGCGGCCCCGAGTCGGCCTTTGGGGCAAGGCCGCAGCCGATCGATCCACGTCCCAAATGATGTGGGAATTTCCCGGAATGGCCACAATACTGCCGCCTTTCTTTTTAAACTCCCCCAGGCAGAAGCGAAAGCGCCGGTTTTCCAGGGCCAGCAGTGCGGCCTCGGGAATAAGGCGCGCCCTTAGCGTTTATATGGCCGCGTCTAGGAGAAGCATGAGCATGGCTCTCAAATTACCATTTCCAATTGGCAAATTTATTTCCATGGCCCTTTCCGCGGCCTTGATTGCGGCGCCGGCGGCGGTGCTCGCCCCGACATCGGCGGCGGCGGGCGGCGGGTATTATGGCGGCGGCTATTATGGGCCCCATTACGGACCGCGCGGCGGTTATGTCCGGGTCGGTCATCATCGGCCGGTCTATCGCGGGTATCGCGGCGGTTTTCGCCATGGCCATTATCGCCGACGCCATCGCGGCGGTCTGTCCGGCGCCGAAGCGGCGGTGATCACCGCGGGCATTATCGGCGGCGTCATTCTGATTGACCGCGCCATCGAGGATAATCGCCGGCGGGTCTACGCCGATCGCTATTATGACCGTCCCTATGATCGCTACAGCCGCTATGATCGCAGGTACGATCGCGGTTCCGGCGACCTGCGTGGGGTCTACGAGCGGCAACGGGCCGATGGCCGCGCCCTTGATCGCGAATGGGACGCCTTGGCGCGCGAGCGCCGGGCGTTGGATGACGACCGACGCGCCTTTGAACGCGAGCGGGACCGCTTCGAAGGCGATTCTGAGCGGCAATTCGAGCGTGAGTTCGATCGAGAATTCGACCGCGACGATGATCGTGGCGACGCCCTTGGCCGCAGCGCCCCGGACTTTGGGCCGGGCGTGGCGCCGGATCGAGAGCCGGAAATCTATGGCGACGACGACCGCGCGCCGGCGCCGGGCCGCGCGACCCCGCGCCCATCCGCACCGGGGGATAATGACCGCGACGACCGCTCCCTTGACGATCAATTGCTCGGCGGTCCCCAAGGGGTGCGCT
>CAYWWL010000170.1:0-5010 GCA_964461925.1 uncultured Caulobacterales bacterium
TTGCCACCAACCTTTGCGGGTGCGTTTGGGCTTCTCGGCCGGCGGGGGCGTCTGCGCCGTCTCGCCGTCGATCGTCGAAGCGGGGCTCACGTCTTCATCGCCGTCATTGTCGTCATCAACGGCCGATGTCGCCGCCGTCGGCGCTGGTGACGCAGGGGCTTCCTCGGCGATTTCCGCGACCGCTTCGGCCGGCGCGGCGGCCGGGGTCGCCTCGGCCGCAGGGGCTTCGGAAACATCGTCATTCACCGCACCTTGATCCGCCGTTTCCGGCGCATCGGCGCTGACCTCGTCAGTCGCCTGAGCGGCGTCAGCGGCGTCCGTTTCCGTCGTCTCGGCGGCGATCGAATCGCCATCAGTGCCCGCGCCATCTTCACGACGGTTATTGCGACGACCGCCGCGCCGGCCGCGGCGGCGGCGTTTGCGCGGCTTGTCTTCGCCGTCTTCGCCGTCGCTCAATTGCGCGGCTCTTTCCTCGTCGCCGTCCTTGTTTTCATTCCGTTCGTCGGTTTCGTCGTCATTAGCGGCGTTCGCCTGATCCTCACGCGGGCGCCCCTCGCTATCGCGCGCCTCGCCGTCGCCGCGACGTTTGCGCCGCCGGCGCTTGCGCTTGCGTCCGCCGCCGTCTTCCTCGTCGCGTTGTTCGGCGCTTTGCTCCTCGGATGGCGCGTCAGCGTCGATCTCGGCTTCGTCGTCGTCGCCTGGCTCGGAGAGATCCGCCCGGACCGCGGCTTTCGCCACCGGCGCATTGCGCCGGGCGCCGCTTTTTTCAATATCGAATTGGTCGCCGGTTTTCTGATTGTCCGTCGCCAATTCCACCGTGACGCCATAGGTCTCTTCAATGCGCTGCAGCCACGCGCGCTTGTGGTTAAGGATATGCAACACCACGTCTACGCCGGCGGAAACTTTCAGCATGCCAACTTTGCCGGAAAGCGCGGCCGCCTCGATGGCGCGCAGGATCCGTAGGCTCGCCATCTCGTTCGAACGAACGACGCCGGCGCCATTGCACGCCGGACAGGTCACGGTGGTTCCGTCGACGATCCCGGACCGGCGGCGTTGGCGCGACATTTCCAATAGGCCGAAGCTGGAGATCCGGCCGACCTGCAGTCGTGCACGGTCGGATTTCAGCGCTTCTTTCAGCTTCTTCTCGACCGCTCGATTGTTGCGATGTTCCTCCATGTCGATGAAGTCGACGACGATGAGGCCAGCCAAGTCGCGCAGTCGACACTGACGCGCCAATTCCCGCGCCGCCTCGATATTCGTTTTCAGCGCAGTTTGCTCGATATTGCGTTCGCGGGTCGCTTTCCCGGAGTTGACGTCGACCGCAATCAACGCCTCGGTCTGGTTGATCACCAAATAGCCGCCGGACTTCAGCCGCACGGTTGGCTCGTACATGCCGTCCAATTGCGCGTCGATGTCGTTGCGCAGGAAGAGCGGGGTTCTCTCCTTATACGGCTGAACATTTTTGGCGTGGGACGGCATGAGCATTTTCATGAAGTCCTTGGCCTCTCGATAGCCGGCGTCGCCTTCCACTTCGATGAGGGAAATGTCTTTGTCGTAAAGATCGCGGATCGCTCGTTTGATGAGGCTCGCTTCTTCATAGATCAGCGCCGGCGCGATCGACTTGAGGGTTAGGTCCCGGATGTTCTCCCACAGGCGCGAAAGGTAGTCATAGTCCCGCTTGATCTCCGACTTGGTGCGCTTCGCTCCCGCCGTGCGGATGATCAGGCCCATGCCCGCCGGCACGTCCAGGCTGCCGACGACTTTGCGCAGGCGTTTGCGATCGCCTGGACCGGGGATCTTGCGGGAAATGCCGCCGCCGCGAGCGGTGTTCGGCATCAAGACGCAGTAGCGGCCGGCCAATGACAAATACGACGTCAGCGCCGCGCCTTTGTTGCCGCGCTCTTCTTTGACCACCTGCACCAGGAGGATCTGGCGGCGTTTGATGACTTCTTGGATCTTGTAGTTGCGGATCAGGCGCTGGCGTTTCCGCCGGGCTTCCTTGTAGCGCTCGAACAATTCAGCGCGCGTTTCCGCCGCCATTTCTCCGTCGTCGTCATCGTCGTCGTCCGCGTCGCCGTCGTCTTCGTCCGCGTCATCGTCGGCGCGGGCCTCGATCTCTTCGACGTCGTCGGCGTCACTGGCTTCGAGATCGTCGTCGCTCGCCTCGACGTCGTTCTCGTCGGCTTCTTCTTCAGCGTCGAGATCGCCAAGCAATGAATCGTCGAGGGCGAGGGCGGCGTCTTTTTCGGTGTAAAGATCGCCGACCAGGCTCGGTGAGGGACTGACTGCGAGGGGTGCGGCGGCTTTTGCGCCATCATCCTCAGATCCGTCCTCGGTGTCGTTCTCGACGGCGTCGTTTGCGTCGGTTGCGTCAGCCGGTTCCGCGTCTTCTTCGACGTCCGAGGCTTCGACGGCGTCGTCGGTCTCGGCGTCCGCCGTGTCTGCGGCCTCGAGGGCGTCAGAATTTTCAGCGTCAGCATCGGCGGCGTCAGCATCGACGGCTTCTGGCTCGGCCGTCGCGTCCGCTTCGGCGTCCGCCATGGCGTCGTCGGCGCCGTCCGCGTCGTCTGCCGACATGTCCGCATCTGGCCCGTCGGCGGCTGCGTCGTCGTCGGATTTCGCTTCCGCGGCGTCATTGTCGTCAAAATCGTCGTCGTCGCCGCTCGGATTGTCTTCGTCGCGATCGAGGTTCAGGGCCGCGGCGAGTTCGGCCTCTTCGGCCTCGGCGGCCTGAATCGCTTCGCGGTCGGAGACCGGAATCTGATAATAGTCAGGATGGATTTCGCTGAACGCCAAAAAACCGTGGCGATTGCCGCCATATTCAACGAAGGCGGCTTGTAGCGATGGTTCTACGCGGGTGACGCGAGCGAGGTAGATATTTCCGCGCAGCGCTTGCCGGCTCGCGGATTCGAAATCGAAGTCTTCAACTTTGCCATTGTCGGTAACGCAGACGCGAACTTCTTCTTCGTTCGCGGCGTCGATTAACATTTTTCTCGTCATGGGATCCTATTCCGCAGCGCCCTGGCGGGGACGTCGCCGTCCCCCGCGCGCTGACTTTGTTGGAGCGTCGATTCACAGTCGCATCGGCGCGCGCGGCAGGCCTCGGGGGCCATGTCGATGCCGTCGGTGCGCATATAGGTAATGTAGCGCGCCTCGTAGAGCCGCTGCGGTTCCCGTGTCATCGACGGTGTTCTTTCTGTTTGGCCGATCGATCGCCGGCCAGATGAAAACATGAGCGCTTGGCTCGTCGCCTCCAGCGTAGCGCCGTCGCCTGCGTCGATCGCGTGAACGCGGATCGCGGCGAGCGGGCCTTGCTTCGCCGGCGCAAGGAGGCGGCCGGCATGGATGAGGCCGTGCGGTGTACTTGGGGCGCCGCATTGGCCTCGTAAACCTGTATTCGTAGCGCCGATCGTAAAAAAGACGCTTGAAGGTCGGCTCTTGCCGCACGTATAGGGCGAAATACTCAAAATTTCGCCGCTCGGCGCAGCTGTCGCGCGGGTCGCGTTAACCGCGATTCACGCGCTGCAGAGTTTTGCATGAGAAATCTGGAAAAGAAAAGCGCCTTTCCAGCCCGACTCATATTTACCTTGTGTGGCCCGGAATTATTTAAAGAGCGATTAACCGTTTGCAGGTGGGCGGCGCCTAAATGGCGAATCATGGCGACTTCCGCGCCATTGCGCCAATGGGGAGGATTGAGACGACCTTCGTGGCGGAATTGACACGGCTTTAAGCATTTATCGCCTAGCGTTTTCGCCGTCTTTAGACCAGCTTGCGAGCTGCGCTTTGACTGACGGGCAGTTTTATTATTGGTTACGGAAGATGGTTGAGCAGAACACGACGATGGTGATCGGGAAGCGCAAATTGAAAAGTGTTTTCAACGGGTTGGCGGTTATTTTTGCAACTGCGGCAGGGCTGTTGGCGTCCGCCGCGGAGGCCGCGGACGTGCGTGGGGTGCGATTCGGCGTCACCTCGGCCTCCCAGACCCGGATCGTGGTCGATCTGCGCGGCGCGCCGACGTTCCGTCTTGGCGCCGACGGCAAAGGCCAGGGCCGGCTATTGTTAGAGATTTCCGATCTCGGCGCGGTGCCAAGCAGCCTGCGAACCATCGATGGGCGCGGGTTGGTGGCGTCGGGCGCCTATGACGCCGATCGCCGCGACGGCGTCTTCGTCTTCACGCTGGCTAAATCGGCGAAAGTGGTGGACGCGTTCTCGATCCCCGCCTCGAAGGCCAATCCGAACGATCGCTTGGTGATCGATTTGAAAACCGCGCCGAAAGACGCGCTCTTCGCCAGCGTGCGCAGCGGCGGATTCAACACCATCGAAGACGTTATTCGCGCCGCTGACACATCGAGCCCGGCGAAGCAGAAGCGCGTCGCGACGAAGCCGTTGACCCAGCCAAAAGCTGCGCCGACGCCAGGGGCGTCGGTGAAGACCGCCGCAAAAACCCCGACGCCGTCGAAGAAAAAAGCCAGTGCGGTCGCGGAAAAATTAGTGGTGGTGATCGATCCCGGCCATGGCGGCAATGATCCCGGATCCATCGCCAAGAGCGGCGCCTTGGAAAAGAACATCACCTTGAACGCGGCGTTGGAGCTGAAGCGCATTCTTGAGAAAACCGACCGCTATAAAGTGGTGTTGACCCGCGCCGGCGACGACCGGCTGGCGCTGCCCCAGCGCACCAAGCTGGCGCGCGACGCCGATGCGGATCTGTTTATTTCCCTCCACGCCGACGCCCTTGGGCGAACCGACGTGCGCGGCGCGTCGGTCTACACCCTGTCCGAAGAGGGCGCCCAGCGCTCCGCCGCGGAAGCGGCTGAAGAGGGCGACTATCTGGTGTTCGACCGCGACCTCAGCACGCGCGCGCCGGCCGTGCGCAGCATTCTGTTCGATCTGGCGCAACAACACACCGAGAACCAATCAGCGCAATTCGCGGCGCTTTTGGTCACCAAGCTTGGCGGCGTCACGCCGTTGCCGAATACCCCCCCTCGCCGCGGCACCCTGACAGTTCCGCTC
>CAYWWL010000171.1:0-4994 GCA_964461925.1 uncultured Caulobacterales bacterium
GAGTCGGACGTGCCGATTCGGCGCTTAACCGCGCGCGGTCTGCCTCAGGATCGCATTAACGGCTTGGAGCGCGGCGCCGACGATTATCTCACCAAACCGTTCGAACCGCGCGAGCTGATCCTGCGGGTGACGGCGCTTCTCCGCCGCACCATGGGCGCGAACGCCAAGCCCGTGGAACTGTCGCTCGGGGAGTACACTTTCAAGGTCGAGCGCGGCGAATTGCGCCGCGACGACACCATCGTCAAATTATCGGCCGGGGAATTGGCCTTGCTGCGCGCCCTCGCCGCCGAACCCGGCGAGCCGGTGTCGCGCGCGGATCTCGCCGGCCTCATGTCGAACGCCATGGAGCGCAGCGTCGACGTGCAGGTGACCCGCTTGCGTAAGAAGATCGAGCCGGATCCCAAGGCGCCGACCTATCTTCAAACCGTGCGCGGGGTCGGCTACGCTTTGACTCCAGACGAATAGGGCTGACGATCATGCTGCGCCGGTTTCTTCCAAAGAGTCTTTATGCGCGCGTCGTATTAATCGTCATCTTGCCGATTTTCCTGACCCAGGCGATGGCGACCTATGTCTTCTTCGAACGTCATTGGGATACGGTGACCGGCAATCTGACCCGCACCACGGCCGGCCAGATCGCCATGATCACGCAGCTCTATGTCGACGCAGAGGCGCCCGCGGACCGCGAGCGCCTCAGCAAATACGCCGTTGAAGTGCTCGACGTCAGCATCCGATTCGACGCTGGCCAGGCGATTCCCCAACGCAACAAGCTTTCGGTTTTCAATCTCTATAATGAACTGTTCGAAGAACAATTGCGCGAAAGGGTGAAACAGCGGATTTGGCTGAATACGCAAAGCTGGCCGAGCTATATCGAAGTCAGGGTGCAGCTGCAGGACGGGGTTCTCGTCTTTTTCATTTTGCGCGATCGCGTGTTCGCCACCACCGGACCGGTCTTCATTCTTTGGCTGGTGGGCACGTCGATCCTGCTCGGCTCGATCGCCATCGTGTTCTTGCGCAACCAGGTGCGGTCGATCCTGCGTCTCGCCAACGCTGCGGAGGATTTCGGCCGCGGCCGCGACAATCCCGACTTTCGTCCCACCGGCGCCACCGAAGTGCGGCGCGCCGGCCGCGCTTTCATCGCCATGCGCGAACGGATCAAGCGGCATATCGATCAGCGAACCACGATGCTGGCGAGCGTCAGCCATGATTTGCGCACGCCATTGACGCGGTTGAAGCTCGCCCTCGCCTTGCAGCCCACCGACGACGATCTGAAGGACATGCGCGAGGACGTGGCGGAGATGGAGCGCATGGTCGAGGCCTATTTGGAGTTCGCCAGCGACATCGCCGTCACCGAAACCCCCGAACGGATCAATCTCGCCGAGCTCGCCTCGGAAACGATTGAAGCGAGCGGCGCCGAGGACGGAGTCGTGGAGCTGGTCAAAAACGAGGCGATCTTCTTGGAAGGTCGGCGCACCGCGCTGAAACGCGCCGTCGCCAATCTCGTCAATAACGGCGTTAAGTACGCAGACCATGTCTGGGTCGCCGTCCGCCGCAGCGACGTTCACGCCGAGGTGATCGTCGACGACGACGGTCCCGGCATCGACCCTGACAAATACGCCGACGCGTTCAAGCCGTTCGAACGGCTCGACTTCGCGCGCAGCCAGCGCTCTCCCGGCATCGGGTTAGGCCTGTCGATCGTGCGCGACGCAGCGCGCAGCCATGGCGGCGACGTCACGTTGAGCCAATCGCCCCAAGGCGGCCTGCGCGCGGTGTTCCGCATTCCGATCTAGCGCTTTTCCGGCCCTGGCGCGGCTGCATCGCGCCACCACAAAATCTCCAAAAGGCGTCACCAAGACTCGTCGTCGCTCGGCGCATCGACGATCGTTTGATCGCGAATGGTGAGCACGCGGTCCATTTTTCGCGCCAGATCATGGTCATGGGTCGCGATCAAAGCGGCGAGGCCCTCGGCGCGGACGATATCGAGCAACGCCGAGAACACATATTCCGACGTCGAGGGATCAAGATTGCCGGTTGGCTCGTCGGCGAGCAAGACCTGCGGGCGATTGGCCAAGGCGCGCGCCATGGCGGTGCGTTGCTGTTCGCCGCCGGACAATTGGCCCGGCTGATGGTGAAGCCGTTCGCCGAGGCCAAGCGCGCTCAACAATCGCGCCGCTTCCGCTTCCGCCGCTCCGCGGCTTTGGCCCGCGATCAGTTGCGGCAAGACGACATTGCCGAGGGCGGAGAATTCCGGCAGCAAGTGATGCGCCTGATAGACGAACCCGAGCGTGTCTCGACGCAAGGCCGTGCGTTCGCGGTCGGACAAATCGCGCGTCGATCGACCGTTGATCAACACATCGCCCGCCGTCGGCTTCTCAAGCAATCCCGCCATATGCAGGAGCGAGGATTTGCCCGACCCGGATTGTCCTAACAGCGCGACGATTTCGCCGCGTTTTAGGCTCAATCGCGATGGCTTCAAGACCACGAGATCGCCATAGCGCCGCTCGATGCCGGCCAGCTCCAATACGACGTCACTCATACCGCAGCGCCTCGACAGGATCGAGCTTGGCTGCGCGCCGCGCTGGAATGATGGTGGTGGCGAACGACATGAACAGCGACCAAAGCACGATGCCCGCGATCTCGCCAGGCTGCATTTTCGCCGGCACTTTGCTGAAATAATATATGTCCGCGGAGAAAAGTTCGCGGCCGGTCAGCGCCGACAACACCCCTTCGATCACGTCGATGTTCCAAACGAACACCGCCCCCAGAACGACGCCGGCGAGCGTCCCGAATACGCCGATCATCGAACCGGACAGAAAGAAGACCCGCATGATCGCCCCCTGGGTCGCCCCAATCGTGCGCAAGACGGCGATGTCCGCGGTCTTGTCCTTCACCAACATGATCAGGCCGGTAATGATGTTCAGCGCCGCCACCGCGACGATCAGCAATAGGATGATCCGCATAACGCTACGTTCGGTCTGCAGGGCGTTGTAATAGCTCTGGTTCTGCTGCTGCCAATCTCGGATATAATGATCCGGCGCGGCCGCTTGCAGTCCCTCGCGATAGGCGCGAATCCGCTCCGGATCGTCGACTCGGACCTCGACCTGCTGCACGGCGTCGCCAAAGTTGAAGAACAATTGCGCCTGTCGCAGAGGCATGAAAGCGATCAGGCCGTCATATTCGGAGTTGCCGACATTGAAGATCGCGCCGACGCGATAGGTCTTCTGCCGCAACGTCGGGCCAAAGGCGGTCTCCGCCCCGCGCCCGGAGACCAGGGTCACTGGGTCGCCGACGTCAACGCCAAGGCTGTAGGCGACGCCGGAGCCGAGGGCGATTTCGTCGCCGCCATTGCGACCCTCGCCGAAACTGTCGAAATCGCCGGCGACCACATGGCTGCGACCGGTGTCAGGATCGAGCCCAGCGACATAGTCCAAGGCGCGAACGTCTTCAGGACGCATGCCGCGAACGAAGATGCCGGTCTCGCCGCGCGCGGTGGCGTAGACCGGGGATTGGATCAAGGGGGTCGCTGAGACCACGCCCGGCGCGTCGCTCAACGCTGCGGCGAGCGCGTCAAAATCGCCGATCGGGCCAATCTGCGACTGGACGAATGCGTGGCCGTTCACGCCGAGCAATTGGTCGATCAGCTTATCGCGGAACCCCTGCATCACCGACATGACGATGATCAAGGTCGCCACCGCCAAGGCGATGCCGACAAAGGCGATCACGGAGATCAAGGACACGCCGTGGCCAGACCGCGTCGCTGCGAGATAGCGGCGGGCGATCATCCATTCGACATAGGAAAACGGCCCCGCCCCGCGCTTGCGGTCTTGGACGCTCGTTTGCGCCGCGCTCGTTTGGGTCACGCTCATCAATCGCCGATCCCGCTTTCGCCCATTAGACCGCCAACGCGGCGGTCAGGGTTTCGTTGAGCTTCGTCAAGGCTGCGTCCAATGACATATCTTCCCGTTCGCCCGTGGCGCGATCTTTCACTTCGACTTTGCCGTCGGCCAATCCGCGCGGACCGATGACCAATTGATACGGCAGGCCGATCAGATCCATGCGCGCGAACTTCTCGCCCGGACGGGCCTTGGTGTCGTCATACAATACGTCGAATCCTGACGAGATTAAGGCGTCATAGGCCTGCTGACAGGCCGCGTCGACCGCTTCGTCCCCCGGCTTGAGGCTGAGCAGGCCGACATGGAACGGGGCCACCGAGGCGGGCCACTTGCAGCCCGCGTCGTCATGATAGGCCTCGATCAAGGCGCCGGCGAGGCGCGACACGCCGACTCCATAGGAGCCCATATGCACAGCGATGTCCTTGCCGTCGGGACCGGCCACGAGCGCTTTCATTGGCGTCGAGTATTTCTCGCCGAAATAAAAGATGTGCCCGACTTCAATGCCGCGGGCGGAGACTTTGCGATCGTCCGGGACGGCGTCGAATTCGGCCTGATCGTGCTTCTCGTCGGTCGCGGCGTAATAAGACGTATACTCATCGATGATCGGCGATAGATCGCCGTCGAAATCCGTCGTCGCTCCTGGAATCGGCAGATCGAGGATCCGCTTGTCGCAGAACACTTCGCTCTCCCCGGTTTCGGCGAGGACGATGAATTCATGGCTGAGGTCGCCGCCGATCGGCCCGGTGTCGGCGCGCATCGGCACCGACGTCAGTCCAAGGCGCGCGAAGGTCCGCAAATAGGCCACGAACATTTTCTGATAGCTTCGCCGCGCGGCTTCCTGATCGATGTCGAAGGAATAAGAATCCTTCATATAGAATTCGCGTCCGCGCATCACGCCGAAGCGCGGGCGGATCTCGTCGCGAAATTTCCATTGAATATGATAGAGGATTTTCGGCAGCTCTTTATAAGAGCGCACGCCGGCCCGGAAAATCTCCGTGATCATTTCCTCATTGGTCGGACCATAAAGCATTTCGCGGTCGGAGCGGTCGGCGATGCGCAGCATCTCCTCCAGCACGCGGTCGGGATAGTGTACGGCCTGCAGTG
>CAYWWL010000172.1:0-4962 GCA_964461925.1 uncultured Caulobacterales bacterium
AACGTTGTTCGCTCAGCCCGCCGATGACCGACAGTGAACACTGTGTCAGCCTCACTTTGCGCCGCCGCTTCTTGACTTTGGCCCGCCATCGCCGCGACTAGGGCTACCAAAGCGACCCCCGCCTTCATAGAATTGATCATAATATGTCTCTCGAATATGCATTAAGTATTGGTCGCCAATTGGACGAATATGCCGAAGCCCTACGACGCCAAAACTCTTAAGGCGCGCGCGCTAATCAAATGCTAAAATTGCGGCCGGATCAGTATTTATACGGACGTATTATTTATACGTATGGAAATTTAATATTGATGCTGCGCGCTAAGAGCTTCTATAGAGATAGTCGTCCGGTAATCCAAGACGCCGACAAGCTAGTACAGCCGGACTAGATCTTAGCACAAGGCGGTCCGCACGACGTCCGAGACGTTTCACCACTGCGCCCTCCATGGGCCTCAGCCCGTACTGCGCCGTCAAGCCCAAAGCGTCACGAGCATCGCGTGGCAATAAGTCGACAGCGGCGCGCACGAACACCCTTTGCGACAATCGAAGGTGATTTGGCAACGCCGGGGCGTGGCGCATGATGTCCATGAATTCGAATAGAAGGGGCGATGCTTCAAAGGCGTCGAGTTCAGCAGCAAAGAGCGCTTGCTGCTCGGCCCTCGATGACGGCGCGCCGACGGCGCCATAGGCGCGAGCGGCCGGTCTGCCTTCGACGTAAAAGCGATCGACGTCATCCGATGAGAGCGGCGCTACATAGCGCGCGTATGCCTCGACGAACCCAAAACTGGCGGTCGCGTGAACCCAGTTCAATAACGCCGGGTCATTGGCGCGATATGATCTACCCTGATCATCGACGCCTTCGACGCGAGCATGCATGCGACGCACGCCGTCAATCATTTGCTCCGCACGGCCGCGTGGACCATATACCGTCATCATCGCGGCGAAGCCCGTTCGTCGTAGCCGACCGACAGGATCCGATTTGAAATTGGAATGGCGCCAGACGCCCGCCCGCACAGCTGGATTGGCGAACTCCAGCAATACAGCGGCGACGCCCCCAATAAAAAGGGCGATGGGATTCTTGAAAACACGCCAAGAGACTGAGTCGGGCGGAGCAAACGACGCCTCGCCTGCCGGCGCGCCAAACAATGAAGCGACGTCGCCGCTGGCCCCAAGAAACCGTTGCGCTTCCTGATCCAGGTGACGTTCGATCGGACCGAACACAATCGACCGCGCCTTGTTGCGAAATCGACCGCTCATCGAGATGCGCGCACGCGATCCCCCGCTGGCCGGGGTCAGTCGATGTTCCTGGGATCGCGCTTCCACCATATTCACATCATCGTCATTGCCGCGCTTTGTTCTTGCATGGCGACGCGCTTACCGGCACAGCTCCCTATCACGCCACCATCAACGCAATCTCCACCATAGGGCGGGCAGCCATGAATCTACAGGACAACGTAAAGCAATATTATGGCCAAGTTTTGACAACGTCGGAGGATCTACGGACCGATGCTTGCGCCACAATCGAAGCGACCCCGAAATCCCTCGCCGCCGCGTTTGCGAACATTCACCCAGAAGTCGCCGCTCGATATTATGGCTGCGGCTTGGTCGCCCCAGACTTTCTCGCCGGCGCCCGCATTCTCGACCTCGGCAGCGGCGCAGGCCGTGATGTCTACGCTCTCGCGCAACTGACCGGTGAGAACGGCGCTGTCGTCGGCGTCGACATGACCGAGGCGCAATTGGCCGTGGCCCGCTCGCATACGCAATGGCATAAAGAGAAGTTCGGCTACGCCGAGGCGAATACGACATTCTTGGAAGGCGATATCGAAAAGCTAGAAGCTCTCGATCTCGAAGATCAATCGTTCGACGTCATCGTCTCGAATTGCGTTATTAATCTGTGCCAAGATAAAAAATCGGTTTTTACTTCGGCTTACCGCCTTCTCAAGCCGGGCGGCGAAATGTATTTCGCGGACGTTTACGCCGATCGCGTCGTTCCCCATGAAGCGATGCAAGATCCCCGCGCCCACGGCGAATGCCTTGCTGGCGCCCTCTATTGGCGAGACTTCATCGAATTGGCGAAAGCCGTCGGTTTCGCCGACCCACGTCTGGTCGCCCACCGGCCGCTTGCGATCCATGACACAGCTCTTGCGGAATTGCTCTCGCCGGCGCAGTTCCAGTCCGCCACATACCGTCTCATCAAAGCGCCCGATCTCGCGCCCGATCGGCATGACCGCGACCATCGCGCCACGTTCAAGGGAGGCGGAACTCTCTCAGACGCCTTGGTCTTCGACCGCGACCTGTCGCTCTTAGTGGACGCGCCTACGCGCATCTGCGCCAATACGGCGGCGATGATCCGCGCGAGCAGGTTCAATCATGCTGTCGAGATTGAAGGCGGCGACGCCGCAGCGACGCCGTTTATGGAAACCCTTGGCCCGTCGCCATTCGACGGACCGCAGCCGGCCGCGCCGACGTCATCGAGTTGTTGCAGTTAGGCCGACTGCGCCGAACCAACATTTGTTTCGTTTCCGGCGAGATTTAACGTCTCGTTCAAGAGATCAATTAGACGCTGAATTTCGATGGGTTTGGCGATGTGGGCTGTGAGCCCCTTCGCCAAGTACTCTTCGATCTGTTCGGTGAACGCATTGGCGGTGACGGCGATGATTGGCGTCGCCGCAAGGCAATTCTCCGCCTCAAACTGGCGAATGGTCTGCGTCGCGACCACGCCATCCATGACCGGCATTTGGATATCCATCAAAATCGCGTCGAACTCGCCTTCTTTCCACGCGTTGACGGCTTCAAGCCCATTCTCGACGATGACGATCTCCGCCACGTGCGGTCCCAATAGGGCTTCAATGACGATGTGATTGTTCGGCTGATCGTCAGCCAGAAGAATCTTCGCGTCTTTGAAGGCGGTCGGCGGCTTGTGCGGGGCCAGTGTCTGCTTGTGACGAGCAGCGCCGCCGAGATAAGGCAAGGTCAGATCAATCGTAAACTGAGCGCCTGCGCCGAGTTGGCTAGCGACGCTAATCTCGCCGCCCATGGCGTTGACAATTCGTTTTGAGATCGCAAGCCCGAGTCCCGTGCCGCCAAAACGCCGCGTGGTCGACGCGTCCGCTTGGGTGAATGGTTCAAAGATGCGCGCGAGCGCTTCATTATCAATGCCTACGCCGTTATCGGCCACCGCGATCTTCAATGCGCTCCTGCCGTCCTCCGCTTCCCGGCCGGTGACGGCGATATGCACGACGCCTTCAGGCGTGAATTTTACGGCGTTCGACAAAAGGTTTGCGACGACTTGCTTGAGTTTGGTCGGATCGCCGCAATAGCGACCTCTTACATTGTCGGCGATGTCAACGCGAATATCGACCCCTTTGTCGTTCGCGGTGGGTTCGATTGGCGCAACGACCGCGGCGACAATGTCGGCGAGATCGAACGGGATTTCTTCCAACTCCAACTCTTGCGACTCAATCTTCGAGATATCCAAAACATCATTGATGATATCGAGCAGGTTGAACCCGGACTTGTAAATGATATCGAGGTATTTCTTTTCTTCCGCCGGCACGTCCGCTTTCAATAGAACCTGGGTCATGCCGATGATGCCATTGAGCGGTGTACGGATTTCGTGACTCATGTTCGCCAGAAACGCGGACTTGGCGCGATTGGCTGATTCCGCAGCGTCGCGGGCGTCGACCAATTCGCTCGTGCGTTCCCGCACTTGATCGTCAAGCGTCGCCACAAGGTGTCGATATTTCAAGTCGCGTTGCTCAAACGATCTGGCGAGCTCGCCGACTTCGTCTCGTCTTTGCGCTCCGTAGAATGACGCCTCGCGGCGATCGTTCACGTCGCGCAGCGCTTCGCGATTCAATGCGTCCAAGGGCCTTGCGATCATGCTCCGCAGCATCAGCCCCAAGCCGATCACGATCAAAATGCCAATCGCGAATGCGCCGCTAGCGATTTGCATCGCTTGACCGAACGCCGCGCCCTGCACGGCTGACTTCGACACCTTGGCGATGAAATACCAATCATGGGCATCGAATTTAGCGAACGTCACATACGCGTCCCAAGGCGCGAAAAAGAAAGACCCTGACTCGCCGCCATGGGCCATCACGTCTGAAACCAGCGCATCCGCATTGATGCTGCGCGCGAACGCTTTTGCCCCTTCCTCTCCCGTCGACCGGTCGATTAGGCCGGCATGCGCGATCATTTCTCCATTCGATTGAATGATCAGAGGATACTCCGCGCCAATTTTCGTCGAGACGACCTCTGCGAGCCAACCGTTGAGCAAAAAACTAACGCCGAATGCGCCAATATGCTCTCCCTGCAGATCAACTGGACTCTGACAGCCGGAAGTTAGTCGTCGCCGCGTCTCGTCATACATGACGTTTTCCAGGCCAGTGCAACGCATTGCCCGCTCTGGATTGTGTTCCGGCTTGACGTGCTTGCCGATAATTTTGTCCTGAAAGCCGAAATCCGGCGGCGCTAACCGTCGATAGTATTCCAGCCTGTCTTCGCGCTGCGGCGCGAAAATGATGAGGTCGTTATGGGGCGTGTAGTAGTAAAAATTA
Organism: uncultured Caulobacterales bacterium; assembly: GCA_964461925.1. GTDB lineage: Bacteria > Pseudomonadota > Alphaproteobacteria > Caulobacterales > Parvularculaceae > MED-G105. The sequence continues at coordinate 4,557 of CAYWWL010000172.1, forward strand.
TCGGACCACGCCAACCCGCTTTCGCCGAAGCGAATGACGATGTCATAGGCCGCGATCAATTGCGCCTTTCGAGCGGTCGTTACGGCTGGCGATGGCGAAACGAACGCGCCAACGCCGTGCAGATATTGGTTTTCTTGCGTCAGGACGCCGTCAAAGTGCGCGTCTTTGCTTCGATACGTACCGTCGGGCTTGCTATCAAATAGTTGATCGAAACGGCGGTCGATGTCGCCGGCCTGCTGCAGATAGGCCAGACGTTGGTGAAACGCCCTTTCAGCATGGTCTTGAGTATTGCGCGCACGCACGAAAATTTCGCCATGATCAAGGGTGGCCATGGACAATTTATTCGTCAACATCTCCAGATAGGCGTTCTTGTCGCGTTCGTAGAAGTACCCGAACACGACCCACA
>CAYWWL010000173.1:0-4913 GCA_964461925.1 uncultured Caulobacterales bacterium
GTGCGTGAATTGAATAGCGGCGTCTATTACGGCGCCCGCAACGAGGGCCGCGACCGCGCCACCGATGAATGCGCTTACACCAAGGACGAAGTGGTTCGCGTCGCCAGAATCGCATTCGAAGCGGCGCGCGGTCGCAATGGCCGCTTGACCTCCGTCGACAAAGCGAACGTCCTCGCCACCAGCCGTCTCTGGCGCGCCGCGGTGGAGGAGCTGCATGCGGCTGAATTCTCCGACGTCGCATTGGAGCACGAACTTGTCGACGCCATGGCCATGAAACTCGTCACTGGCCCGAAGGCGTTCGACGTGATCCTCACCGAGAACATGTTCGGCGACATCTTAAGCGACGAAGCGTCGGTGCTGGCCGGGTCGATCGGACTAGCGCCATCCGCTTCCCTTGGCGACGGCGGCGTAGGTCTCTACGAGCCGATCCATGGTTCGGCGCCGGACATCGCCGGACAAAGTAAAGCCAATCCATGCGGCGCAATTTTAAGCGCAGCGATGCTGCTGCGTTTCAGCTTGAACCAACCGGACGCCGCGGACGAAATCGAACGCGCGACGATCGCGGCCCTCGACGGCGGATGCTTGACCGCGGACATTGGCGGCGCAGCGACCACGGACGAAATGACGACGGCGATTGAAAAAGCTTTGCTCGACTAACGCCAGATCGAGGGCCCGGAGCCCGGCAGGCCGAGGGACGTCCACATTTCGTCGACTTTTTTCACCACCCCCTCGTCCATGCGAATCTCTTCGCCCCATTCGCGGTGGGTCTCCGGCGGCAATTTGTCTGTGGCGTCGAGGCCGATCTTGGATCCAAGACCGGACTCGGGGCTAGCGAAATCAAGATAGTCGATCGGCGTGTTCTCGACGACGGTGATGTCCCGCGCCGGATCCATTTTCGTCGAGATCGCCCACATCACGTCGTTCCAGTCGCGCGCGTTGATGTCGGCGTCGACGACGATGATCCACTTAGTATACATGAATTGGCGCAGATACGACCAGGCGCCCATCATCACGCGCTTGGCGTGGCCCGGATAGGCCTTTTTCATGCTAATGACCGCAATCCGATAGCTGCAACCTTCCGGCGGCAACCAGAAATCGACAATCTCCGGAAATTGTTGCTGCAAGAGCGGGATGAAAACTTCGTTCAAGGCCTCGCCAAGCACGCTCGGTTCGTCCGGCGGACGCCCGGTAAAGGTCGACAGATAGATCGGATCGCGGCGCATCGTGATCGCCGAAATCGTGAACACCGGGAAGCGCTCGACCGAATTATAATAGCCCGTATGATCCCCATACGGTCCTTCGTCGGCGTATTCCTCCAGGGAGACATGGCCCTCGAGCACGATCTCCGCCTCCGCGGGGACTTTCAGCGGCACCGTGCGGCATGACGTTAGTTCAGCGCGCTTACCGCGCACCAAGCCGGCGAACTGGTATTCCGACAGCGTGTCGGGGACCGGCGTCACCGCAGCGATGATCACCCCCGGATCGGCGCCGAGCACCGCTGCGGCGGGCATCGGCTCGGGCTTTTTCTCGGCCCAGCGGCGATGCTGCTGAGCGCCGCCGCGATGGGCGAGCCAGCGCATGATCGCTTTGGATTTGCCAAGCTTCTGCATCCGGTAGATGCCGAGATTGAAGCCGTCCTCGCGGGAATCGGACGGGCCCTTGGTGACGATTAGCGGCCATGTGATCAATGGCGCTGGCTCGCCCGGCCAGCAGGTTTGAATCGGCAGTCGGTCGAGATCGACGTCATCGCCGGTAAGCACCACTTCCTGGCAAGGCGCCGCGCCGAACGCTTTCGAGCCAGGCTTCATCGAGGGCACGGTTTTAGCCAGCGGCAGGAGTTCAAGCGCGTCCTTCAAACCGGCAGGCGGCTCTGGCTGACGCAGGAAAGCCAGCGTCTTGCCGACCTCGCGCAATGCGTCGCGCGGATCAGCGGCGCCGTCGACATCTTCCGGCGTGACGCCCATGGTGACCCCGAGGGCGACCCGCTCGACGGTGCCGAAGAGATTAACCAGAACCGGCATCTCAGCGATGTCGCCGTTGGGCAGAACGGGTTTTTCAAAGATCACGGCTGGGCCTTTTTCGGCCAACAAACGGGTTTGTATCTCAGTCATCTCCAAGACCGTCGACACTGGCTGCTCGACCCGTACCAGATCGCCCTTGGCTTCGAGCATTTCGATAAAATCACGCAGTGATTTGTAAGACATTGGCGATCCTCCAGCGCTGACGGCGCGCGACCGTTTCAAACGCCTTACCCCCCTTGGCGACAAAACGCCAAGGGACAAAAGTGCGCGGCATTAAGGAAACAGCGGTGGAAATGCTTTACCATTGTCGCATTGGTCCCTATCCTACGCCCAGTGGGTCAGCGGACCACGTTGTGTTGTTTGAATGAGGGTGGTTCGACCGGCCATGCTGCCGATCTTTCATCAAGCGCTTGGCGCAATGCTTGTATTGACGGGGCTCATCGTGCTGCCCCTGCCGATTCCGTTCGGCTTGATCATGATCACGATCGGCTGCGCTTTGCTCGCGCCTTATATTCCCGCGTTGCAACATTTCGTGCGCCGTCTGCGCACAAAATACCCGAGTCTCGATCAATCCTTGATGCGCTACCGGTCGAAATTTCCGCCGGTGATCAAGAAAACAATTGATAAAACCCATCCGCGAGGGCGCCCGGCGGACTAGGTTCGACGGTCGCCGTGACGGATTCTGCAGCAGCGACACTTCATGCATATCGCGATCATTGAAACTGGCGAGCCGCCAGCGCCGCTGACCACGAGCTTCCCCTCCTATGCGGGGATGATGGAGCAAATGCTTCGCCCGCAAGAACAGAAGTTTACGTTTTCCCGACGCCGGGCGTTCGACGGCGACGCGCTCCCCGCTTTGGCGGACTGCGATGGACTGCTGATCACCGGCTCGCCCGCTGGGGTCTATGACGGTCATGCCTGGATCGCTCGCCCTTATCTGCGCCGCCGCCGACGCCGGCAAACCGCAATTCGGCATTTGCTTCGGTCACCAGGCGATGGCCAAAGCGTTTGGCGGGACGGTGGAGAAATCCGACAAGGGTTGGGGCGTCGGCGTTCATCATTACGATATCCAGGCTCGAGCGCCATGGATGACGCCGGGAGCATCCGCTATCGCCTGCACCGTCTCCCACCAGGACCAGGTCATAACCCCGCCCGAGACCGCCGAGATCTGCGGCGGGTCGGAATTTTGTCCCTATGGCCTGATCAACTATCGCCACGCGCCCGCAGCGTCATTGCAGATGCATCCTGAGTTCGACCACGCATTCGCCGGCGAGCTAATGCGCATTCGCCGTGGCCGCATTCCGGGCCCCCTGGTCGATGACGGCCTCGCCTCCCTCGCCGGTCGCTCCGATCGCGCAGCGCTCGGTCAATGGATTGCCAATTTCTTTCGCCAGGCCTAGCGTCCCCTAAAATGGGACAATAGCGAGGACATTTATGGCGGACCTTACCCTCGTCATCGGCGACAAAAACCTTTCGAGCTGGTCACTGCGGCCTTGGGTGGCGCTGACCCACGCAGGCATTCCGTTCAAGGAGGAAAAAATCCTTCTCGATCGACCGGAATCGCGCGCGCAGCTGCGACGCCTGTCGCCGTCGGGCCTCGTGCCGTTCCTGCGCCATGGCGAAGTGACGGTTTGGGATAGTTTAGCGATCCTGGAATACGTCAACGAACAATTTCCCGATGCGGGGCTGCTGCCGGACGATCCCGCCGCCCGCGCCCACGCCCGCAGCTTGGCCGCGGAGATGCATTCCGGGTTCGGTAATTTGCGGACCGTCTGGCCGATGAACTTCGTACGCCGCGACCTCAGTTTTCTAACCGCCGGCGGCGTGCAGCGCGACATTGACCGGATCGGCGCATTGTGGACCGAGGCGCGAGAGACGTTCGGCGTCGCCGCCGAGGGGCCGTTCCTATACGGTCGATTCTCCATCGCCGACGCTATGTATGCGCCGGTCGCCTCGCGCTTTAGAACCTATGGCCCGGTGGACTTGCCGGCCCCAGCGCAGGCCTGGGCCGAGATGATCATGGAGACGCCGGCGATGCGCGCGTGGGGCGACGGCGCAGCCGAAGAGGTCGCCGCGGAATAAGCCGCCGCCGCTTGCGCAATGCGGGCGCGGCGGTTATGCCCAGTTGCATGAAAAACCAAGAAGCCGCCGATATTTTAGAAGCGTTGATGGCCGGCGCGCGCGCCGCCGGCGCCGACGCCGCCGATGCGATCTTGTTCAACAGCGTCAGCCACGGCATTTCCTGGCGCATGGGGGCGCTGGAAGACGTGGAGCGCTCCGAATCCGTCGACCTCGGCGTTCGCCTGATCTATGGCAAACGGTCCGCTAGCGTCTCCACCACGGAGCTTAACCGCGACGGCCTAGCTAGCCTCGTCGAGCGCTGCGCCGCCATGGCCCGGGCCGCGCCGGAAGATCCATATATCGGCCTGGCCCCCAAAGATCGGCTCGCCAAGGCGCCTTTCCCAGATCTCGACCTCGGCGATTTCTCCGACCCCGGCACCGACGCGCTGCAAGAACGGGCCGCGGCGTGCGAGGAAGCGGCGATGGCGGTCAAAGGGGTAGTGAATTCCTCCGGCGCCGGCGCCAGCTATGGCGAAGGGCGCAAATGGCTGATGACCTCCGACGGCTTCTTTGGCGAATCCGGCGGCTCCAGCCATTCGATTTCCGTCAGCGTCCTCGCCCAAGACGACCAAGGCATGGAACGCGACTATGATTATGATTCAAAAACCCATTTCGACGATATGCGCGCCCCGGAAACGATCGGCGCGTCGGCCGGCGAACGCGCGGTGCTGCGACTAAGCCCGAGAAAAGCGCCAAGCCAACAAGCCCCAGTGGTGTTCGACAATCGATTGTCGCGTTCGGTGGTCGGGCATTTGCTCGGCGCCATCAATG
>CAYWWL010000174.1:0-4910 GCA_964461925.1 uncultured Caulobacterales bacterium
GGCGACGACGCTTGCCGATGGCCAACGCGATGCCGCCTTCGACCGGAGATGTCGTTTCGTCGAGGTCGGACCCGTAAAGGCAAAGCCCCGCCTCCAAGCGCAGGCTGTCACGCGCGCCAAGGCCGATCGGCTTGACCGCGTCGTCTTGCAACAGCGTCTCGGCGAACGCCGTCGCCGCGTCGGCGGGGAGCGAGATCTCAAATCCATCTTCGCCGGTATAGCCGCAGCGCGAGACGAACACGTCGTGGCCGTTCCATACGGCGTTGCGCATGGTCATGAAGCCCTGTTCCGCGGCGCCAGGGAAAAGACCGTCGATCACCCGCGCCGCCTCAGGCCCTTGTAAGGCCAACAACGCGCGATCCGTCAATATTTCAAGCCGCGCAGCGTCTCCGAGCGCGCTTTCGATCAGCGTAAAATCTTGCTCTTTACACGCCGCATTAACGACGAGGAACAGTTCGCCCTGGCGATCGTCATGCGGCGATCGGGTGACGATCAAATCGTCGAGGACGCCGCCGCCGTCCGACAGCAATACTGAATAGCGCAGCCCGCCTTTTTTCAGTTTTCTGATCTCGCCGGGAACCAACGTTTCGATGGCGTCGGCGATCGCCTGATGGGCCGCCGCATCGCCAAGCTCGGCGGCGCGCGTACGAAGAAAGGCTTGGCCCATGTGCGACACGTCGAACAGGCCCGCCGCTTCGCGGGTGTGGAGATGTTCGGCCATGACGCCATCTGCATACTGAACAGGCATGTCATAGCCAGCGAAAGCGGTCATCTTCGCGCCGAGCGACAGATGCAGCGCGTGCAATGGCGTTGTCTTCAAAGTATCGGTCATAATGGTTCCTTGGCCAAAAAAGGGCCGCGCGCCTCAGCGCGTCGCGATCCGATTTTGCCCCGGCTGTCGAGGAACCTGAGAGATTTCACCAAGTCGTCGCCAGGGCGACGGCGGCTTACTCCTTCGGTGCGCTTGGTGACGCATATCAGTCACGGCGCTTTCCAGCCTTATCATGCGCGCGGTCCGGGGGCCTGAGAGTTTCCGGGGCGGTTGCTCCTTCGGCGCCGCGCCCAAAAGGACGCGAACTCTCCCGCTAACGCAGAAGTCTTTTATCCTGTATGTTCGACGATTCCTAGCCGGTAATGTCGACGATTAGGCGCATTCCGCGCAGACGCCGCGCATTTCCAGGCGCGCCATGTTCAACCCGAACCGGGCGCGCTTGGCTGATACGTCGACCAGGCCTTCAAGGCCCTCGATATCGACCTCTTCGACATTTGGACACTCTTCGCAGACCAAGAAAACTTGGAGTTTATGTGGCGCTTCGTGATTACACAGAACGAAGGAGTTGATCCCTTCGAGTTTGTGGACCAATCCCTTGGCCTCAAGTCCCTCCAAACCGCGATACACGGTCATCGGCGCGCGAACGCCCTGCTCTTTCAGCGTATCAAGGATTTCGTAGGCCTTGAGCGGCCCTTCCTTGTCCCGCATGGTTGTCCAGATCAAGGTTTCGTTCTTGGTCAGTCCCACCGGCGGATTCGCGGGCGCGCCGTGCCCCCCGCACGCGCCATTGGCTTGGCCCAGTGCGTCCGAAGGTCTTACATTGTCATGCCCATCAGCCATAGCGATCTCCCAATTCGACAAGGCGACTGACGCCCAGCCTGCGGGAACGGCTAGTCCCTCGCAGCTATGTTATACCATTGTTATAACGATAACCGCCCGCTTGGCAAAGCGTAAAAGGCGATTGTTCTCACGGAATACTCGCATAACGGGAACAAGCAAGCGTTTTCGCCAAGGACGTTGGCTTTAAGACAGGCCTAAAGACAGGCGCAAAGCGGTTATGAAGCGCCGCAGCTTCGCAACGCCGCGTAGAACACCCGGCAAGACTTCGCCAGAAATAGATTTCCACAAGCCTGTTGAAAATACCGCCGCTTTATCCTGCGGCGGCGGCGACGGCATCGCAAATATAGTGGACTTGATCGTCGCTCAGATAAGGATGCATCGGCAACGCCAGGATCTGATTCGCTAAAGCGTCGGTTTCCGGCAACCCGCCCTTCGGCGAATACTCGGCGAAGGCCGGCATATGGTGCAACGGCGTCGTATAATAGATCGCCGTCGGCACGCCGACGGACTTCAATGTCGCCGCCACGGCGTCGCGCTGGTCGAAGCGCGCGCAATAATAGCTGTTGCCTGACTGGGCGCCGTCGATATTCACTTGGGCGGCGCAATATGGCGCCAAGGCGTCGCGATAGAGGCCAGCGATTTTAGCGCGCGCCTCCAGCTCGTCGTCAAAGATCGCCAATTTTTCCAACAGGACAGCCGCTTGAAAACTATCCATCCGACCATTGAAACCCACGCGCACTGAAACCTTGCGCGACGATTCCGTGCCGTGCCAACGGATCGACCGCCATTGTTCAGCGAGATCGTCGCTCTGGGCGAAAATCGCGCCGGCGTCGCCGTACGCGCCGAGGGCCTTGCCGGGGAAGAAGCTAGTCGCGGTGGCGGGCGCCAGATTGCCCACCTGAACGCCGTTCAGAGCGCCGCCGAAGCTTTGAGCCGCATCCGCGAGCACGAACATTTCGTCGGCTGCAGCGATCGCATTGATCGCGGCATATTCCGAAGGCGCGCCGAATAGATCCACTGGAATGATCGCCGCAGGACGCAAACGCCCTTCTTGCTTCACCGCGGCGACGGCAGCTTCGAGCGCCGCCGGCGCCAGATTGAACGTCACCGGATCAATATCGACGAAGACGGGCTCGGCGCCGGACAGAACCACCGCGTTCGCCGTGGCGTTATAAGTGAAGGCCGGGATGAACACGGCGTCGCCCGGGCCAAGACCATGGGCCAACAGCGGCACGATCAACGCCGCCGTGCCGCTCGCGCACGCGACCACCGACGCCGCGCCGGTGCGCGCCGCCAAGGTCTCTTCCAATTCGTCGATTTCCGGCCCAGCGATATAGCGGCCATGGTCGAGCACGGCCGTGAGGCGCGCTTCGACACGGTCGCGAATTCTCGCCTGTTGGGCTTTGAGATCGATAAAAGCAATGTCGCCGACAGCGGACGACGCCGCCAAAGCTAAGTTCGCAACGCCATTCATGCGGTTAGTTTTTCCCGAGTGATGGCCATTTCAGCCAAGGTGGCGTCGACCGCGGTCGACGATGACGCCTGGCGAATTAATTCAAGCCGGCTGTGCTCGACAAGCTCCGCCAATCGCACCGCCATCCGCGCGTTTCGGCCGGGCGCTGCGCCCGTCGCCTTGCATTCGACCGCCGACAAGAACGAGGCGACGTTTTCGCCGAGCGGATCCGCCAACGCGGTCTCCAAGTTCACGTCGCGCAGCGACGCTTGCGGCCGCGTCGAGGATCCGATCCGGCTTAGGAAATCGAGCGAGATGTCGCCGTCGACAAAATGCGCCTTCATGGTGCGGCGGCGTTCGTCGCAACGCCGGCTGGCGATGAAGGAGGCGGTGCGACCGCCGGAAAAATGCACGGTGGCGACGGCTTCGTGCGCATCGCCGGCGGCGTCGACTTGCATCGGTTCGCCCATGCCCCAACGCGCGGCGAGGTCGAGATCGTGGATCATTAGATCGAAGACGACCGACACGTCCTCGCAACGTCCCGACGCCGGACCGCAACGCGCGAACTCCAAATGCATCGGGGTTGCGCCGTCAGCGAACAGGCCGAGCGCATCGACCACGAGCCGCTCTTGATGCCCAACGCGCAAGACGAGATCCTGAGCCAACGCCGTCTCGATCATTTCATCCGCATCCGTCGAGTTTAACGCGAGCGGCTTTTCGACATAGACGTGGCGTCCAGCGCGCAGCGCCTTGACGCCCAGCTCATAGTGCGCGGCCGCTGGCGCTGCGATCGTAAGCACGTCGACATTGTCGAGGAAAGCATCGTAATCTGCGTAGGCGGCGGCGCCGAATTCGGCCGCCGCGGCGTCGGCTTTTTCCTGGTCTGGATCAATCACTGCGTTGAGCGTCACGCCTTCATGCGCTGAGTACTTTTTCGCATGAATACGCCCAAACACGCCGGCGCCGACGATACCTGCTCTCAACATATGATGCTCCGCCCCCTACTAATCTCCGACAGCCTATCGCGCATGGATGTCAGCATATATAGCGTTCGCGGAATTCGCCGTTCAAACTATGTTACGACGTATTTCAATCTTCTCCTGCGGGAAAATTTACCAGTAATTAACCTTTTAAGCGATCGGCCAAAATGAACGCCAATTCAAGGGCCTGACTGGCGTTGAGGCGCGGATCGCAGTGCGTATGATAGCGCGAAGACAGATCGCTTTCGGTGACCTCGTCGCTGCCACCTAAACATTCGGTCACATTCTGGCCCGTCATTTCGAAATGAACGCCGCCAGGATAGGCGCCTTCGGCGCGGCATATGGCGAAAAAGTCACGCACTTCGCCGAGAATCGCATCGAACGTGCGGGTCTTGTAGCCGCTATCCGTCTTGATTGTATTTCCGTGCATGGGATCGCTCGACCAAACGACGCTGCGCCCTTCGGCCATCACTTTGCGAACCAAAGGCGGCAATCCCGCCGCGACGCCCTCTTGTCCGAAGCGCGAGATCAGCACGATCCGACCGGCTTCATTCTCCGGGTTCAGAATATCCAGCAATTCGATCAATTCGTCCGGCGCTAGCGACGGGCCGCATTTCACGCCGATCGGATTCTCCACGCCGCGGCAGAACTCGACGTGCGCGCCGTCGGGTTGGCGCGTGCGGTCGCCGATCCAGATCATGTGCGCAGAGGTGTCGTACCAACGATCTGTCGTCGAATCGATCCGCGTCATCGCTTGTTCGAAACCAAGCAGCAAGGCCTCGTGGCTAGTGAAGAATTCAGTTTCGTTCAGCGCCGGCACTTGATCGCCGGTGACGCCGCACGCCGCCATAAAATCCAACGCTTG
>CAYWWL010000175.1:0-4897 GCA_964461925.1 uncultured Caulobacterales bacterium
CAGGAACAAGGAATCAAAGCCAAGCTCCAGAAAGGTTTGCGACGACGGCAGGTCGCTCGCGTCATAACCCGACAGGTCCGACGCGATGCTCGTCAGTTGCTCCACTAAGCGGTCTTTGCGATCGTTCATTTTCACTTACCCCCGACCCATCAGGTCGATCTGCGTTGAAATCAATTTCAATTGCTCTTGGATGAGCCGTTCCAAGTCGTCAGCGTCGCCGGTCAGCGCCGCGTTCGGCTGGACGCCATGATTGCTTGGTTGGCTGGCGAGCTGAGCGTTCGCTGGCGTCGGCGTGGCCGTCTCGACCGTGGTCGACGGTTCGATCCAATGGCGCTTGCGCTCGAAAGGATAGGTCGGCAAAGCGACGCGGCGCGGCGCGCCCTTAGCGATAGCCTCCCAATTCGGCGTCGCGCCGATCGACCATAAATCGCCGATGAGGCCCAGCGCGTGGGCGCAGTCTGAGCCTGGATCGCGCACCGGACCAAGGGCGCAAAACGCCGGTCGCTTGGCGTCGCCCTTAAGCGTCTGGGCCGCGAAACTGCGCAAGGACTGGCCTGGCCCGATTTCGACGAAGACTCGATCCGCGTCGCCCGCTGCGCTTTGCAGCGCGTCCGCGAACCGCACCGGACTGACGAGTTGCTCGCCCCAATAGCCCGGATCGGCGAACCGATCGGCGGCGACGGCGTCGCCCGTCAACGTCGAAAAGATCTGGATGTTGGCGTCCCGGCGCGCGGTCGCCGCGACTGCTTCTTCCAAAGGCGCGCGGGCGGGTGCCATCATCGACGAATGAAACGCGTGCGAGGTCGCAAGCTTGGTCGATTTAATTTGTTCGCGGTCTAATAGGTCGGCGAATGCGTCAATGGCTTCAGTTGGACCGCTGACGACCACGGCGGTGGGCGAGTTGATGGCCGCGCGGCATACGCCTTCTGGCAGGCGATCGGCGACGTCCGCGTCGTTCGCCATGATCGCCAACATCGAGCCGGGCGCCATCGCTTGCATTTGTCGACCGCGTTCCGCCACCAGCATCGCGCCGTCTTCGACGCTGAACACGTCCGCGATCGCGGCGGCGGCGAATTCGCCGATACTGTGGCCGAGCAAAGCCGTCGGCGTCAGACCCCAGGACATCAACAGTTTGGCGACGCCGACTTCAATGGCGTAGATCGCGGGCTGGGCGATGCGCGTCTGCGCCATGTGCTGGCGGGCGTCGTCGAGCGGGACGGCACTTGTCGCTTCGGACCAATTAAGGAAATCGCGAATATCGAAATCAACGTCGTCGACGGCGGTCAGCGTGGCGGCCACGCGGTCGACGGTTTCTTTGAAGACCGGTTCTTGGTCGTAGAGCTCGCGGCCCATGCCCGGATATTGCGCGCCCTGGCCTGGGAACATGAAGATCAATTGCGGCGACTTATCCGCTTTGCGGGCGGGAAGAGCGTTTTGGCGTAACTTCGCTACCGCCGCCTCGCGATCTGACGCGACCACGGTGACGCGATAATCGAACGCCTTGCGTCCGATCTGCAGCGTATAGGCCGCATCGCGCAACGATACGTCGGGATGGCGCTCTAGATGATCGGCGAACTGAGCGACCTGCGCTTCAAGCGCGCTTTGCGTCCTGGCGGAGAGCGTAAAGAGATGCGGGCCTTGCGCAATTGGGTGCGCAGCAGGAGCATGGTCGCGGATTTCCGGCGCTTCTTCGAGAACGACGTGGGCGTTGGTGCCGCCGACGCCGAAGGAGCTGACGGCGGCGCGGCGGGGCCAGGCTTGCGCTGGCCACGGCGTCAGATCGGTATTGACGTAGAAGGGGGTTTTCTCGATGCCGATTTTCGGATTTGGCGCGTCAAAATTGATCTGCGGGGGAAGCACCTTTTCATGCAAGGCCAGGGTGCTTTTGATCAGGCCGATGGCCCCCGAAGCGACGTCGAGATGACCGAGGTTCGCCTTGACCGAGCCGATGGCGCAATATTGCGTGTCGTCGGTGAACTCGCGATAGGCTTTCGTCAGACCGCCGATTTCGATGGGATCGCCCAGCGGCGTCGCCGTGCCGTGGGCTTCGACATAGCCGATCGTGCGCGCGTCGATCTGGCCGAGGCCAAGGGCTGTGGCGACGGCTTCCGCTTGGCCTTCGACGCTGGGCGCGGTGTAGCTGACCTTGTCGCCGCCGTCGTTGTTCGCGGCGTAGCCGCGAATGACGCCGTAAATCGTGTCGCGATCGGCGATGGCGTCGGCGAGGCGCTTTAGCAACACCACCGCGGCGCCGTGGCTAAAGACCGTTCCGGCTGCTTTTTCGTCGAAGGTGCGGCAATGCCCGTCCGGGGACAGCATGCCGCCTTCCTTATAGTAATAGCCTTTTTTCTGCGGCAGGATCAGGGTGACCCCGCCGGCGAGAGCCATGTCCGATTGGTAGGAGTCGAGGCTCTGGCAGGCGGTTGCGACCGCTACGAGGGACGTCGAACACGCGGTCTGCAGCGTCATCGCCGGACCGCGCAGACCTAATTTGTATGCGACGCGCGTGGCCAAGTAATCTTTGTCGTTGCCGAGTTCAGTCTGCAACGTGCCGACTTGAATAGATTCGACAAGCCGCCGCCTGAAATTATCGTCCGAACACAGATTCCAGAGGATATAGGTATCCATGTAGCAACCGCCGAATACGCCCACGGCGCCCGGATAGCGGCTACAGTCGTAACCCGCGACCTCCATCGCTTCCCAACAGATTTCCAGGAAAATTCGATGTTGCGGGTCCATCACTTCGGCTTCCCTCGGCAGGTAGCCGAAGAAGCGCGCGTCGAACATGTCGACGTCGTCAAGCATGCCTTTGGCGCAGACGAAATGGCTTTTGTCGTCGTCGCCGCCGCCTTCCGCGTCAATCTCCGCCTCGCTGCGATCGAAATGGGTGATTGATTCAACGCCGTCTTTGATATTGCGCCAGAACGCGTCGACGCTCGGCGCGCCGGGGAAACGGCCGGCCATGCCGACGATCGCAATGCCTTCAAGGTCTGTTTCGGTCATCGATGCCTCTGCTGATTAACCCGGGCCGCTCTTTGCTTGCGCGCTGCGCGCATATTGTCGGCGCGGGCGCGACCAAGGGTCTGCGTCGGTTGCGATTGGGCGCGCTCGGCGAGGGATTTGATCGTGCTATGTTGGAACAGGGCGGTTAGATCGAGGTCGATTTGCAATCTGTCGCGAATGAGCCCGTGAATCCGCACCAGGTGGATCGACTTGCCCCCAAGCTCGGCGAACCCGTCATGCGCTCCGATCGGCGTCACGCGCAGAACCTCTTCCCAAATTGTCGCCAGCGCCCGCTCTGTCCCCGACGCCGGCGAAACGAATGTTCCCGGCAGGTCGGGCCTAGGCCTGACCTGTTGTGCCATTTCGGCGCAGATCGCCGCGCCGGTGTTCAGCTCAAGGGCGATCCGTTCAAATTTCATGCAAGAGATTGGGGAATCGCGATCGGGGTGCATCGCCGGCGTTGTCTCGGCGGTCGCGGGCTCGTTGGCGTTTGCGTCCTCGGCGAGCCGCGCTTCAGCCAAGCCCGTCGCCGCGCGCGTCACGATCATGTCGGCGTCGCCTAATCCTTGCGCGTCGAACGCATGGCGCAGGAAGGCCGCGATCGGCGTGTTACGTGGACCTTTGCGATAATCGAGGCTGACGCGATCAAGTCCCATGGCCTGGGCGCGGCGCGCGAGGAAGCGCGCGAGCTCATATTCCACGCCCCGACCAAGCGCTCGGCACGACAAGGTCAAGAGATCGACATGCAGCGCGTCCTCCTGCTGGGCCGCGCGGCATTGTCCGACCAGCCCATAATCGCCGAATCGATCCGATACGCGCACTGAGAATAATTCTCCAGCGGCGATCGATGCGCTTATGTCCGCTTCGGACAGGCGCATAAGATTGGCGTTGAATTGGTTGGTGCGCTGGGTCAGCTGCGCCAGCCGCGGCGCGTCGGCCGGCGTCGCAGGCGCGATATCGACGACGAGATCGAGGCTAGAGATGAAATCCGTCAGGGAGGTCGCTGACTTCTTCGACGCCGATCGCGCCGCTTCCTGCCGGTACATGGCGTTGCGGGCGGCGTCTTCTTGCGTCGATGGGCCGGCGTCGAAGAGCCATAAATGATCGACGAAACGGGCCAGGGCCGCAGGATCCGTCGGCGCTTGGATGGTGTTGACTGTCGGCTGCTGGGCGCGCATCTGCGCGCATTCGACGGCGCTGTCGTCAATGAACAAAACGCTGTCGACGCCGACGCCGATCGCGTCGGCCAAGTCTCGAAGGTTTTCGCTCTTAGCCGCCCAATTGACGCGGCGGTCGAGAACGTCGTCGAGGGAAAGTCCAATATCGTCGCGCTGGGCGAAAGCGTCGACCACGTCCTTGTCGTCGTTCTTGCTCAAGAGCGTTAAGATCCGGCCGGCCTGAACTTGTCGTCTGAGGGTCGCGTGCAAGGATTGGTGCGCCGACGTCACCGTGATCCCGTCGACGCCGTCCTCGCCGACCACGCCCGCCCAAAGCGTATTGTCGCAATCCATGGCGACGAGCTTGATCGGCCTCGAGGCGGAACGCGACAGCGCCCAGCGCACCACAAGGGCGCTGAGGGCGGCGAAGGCTTCGTCGGTGAACGGCACGTCGCCGAGCCGCTCGGCGGCGGCGTCGAGTGGATCGGCCACCGAATACGCGTCGAACCATGTCGACGCTATTTCAACGCTGACATTAGCGCGGTCGGCGAGCTGGGCGCGTAAGACTGCGTTTGCGTCGTCGCTGCGTTCCGAGGCGTCCGGACATATTACGACCAGAACGGATTTGTGCGGGTCGAGCGCGCGGATCGCATCGCCGAGTTCTTCGGCTATCGCGGTCGCCGGCGTCGTCGCCGAGGACAAATCAGACCAACGCAGGCAAATGACGATTTTCGCGT
>CAYWWL010000176.1:0-4883 GCA_964461925.1 uncultured Caulobacterales bacterium
TGACGGAGAAGCAAGGCGGCTCCGACATTCGCGCCAATACGACGCGGGCGGAGACAGTCGCGGACGGCTGGTGTTTGACCGGACACAAATGGTTTTGCTCCGCGCCCCTGTGCGACGCCTTCCTGACACTGGCCCCGACTGACGAAGGCGTCACCTGCTTCCTGGTGCCGCGGTGGAAGCCCGACGGGGCCCGCAACGCCATGCACATCATGCGCTTGAAGGACAAATTGGGCGACCGCTCCAACGCATCCTCCGAGATCGAATATCACGGCGCCTTCGCTCATAAGATCGGCCAACAAGGACGCGGCGTGCGAACCATTATCGACATGGTCCAGCACACCAGGCTCGACTGCATTATCGGCTCGGCGGCGGGGATGCGGATCAGCCTCAGCCAAGCCCTGTGGCACGCGGAGCACCGCCGCGCCTTTCAGCGCAAGTTGATCGACCAACCGGCGATGGAGGCGACCCTGGCCGATCTCGTCTTGGATTCCGAAGGCGCCACCGCGCTCGCGTTTCGCATCGCCCGGGCTTTCGACCGCGCCGGCGAGGACGAACGCGAAGCGGCGTTCGCGCGATTGGCGACGCCGATCGCGAAATACTGGGTCTGCAAACGCCAGCCGGGCTTTGTTTACGAAGCGTTGGAATGCCATGGCGGCGCCGGCTTCGTCGAAGAAGGCCCCTTGCCGCGCTATTATCGGCAAGCGCCCCTAAATGCGATCTGGGAAGGCTCCGGCAATGTCATCGCGCTCGACGTGCTGCGGGCGATCGAACGCGAATCCCAGTCATTGGAGGCGGTGATCGCGGAGATCACCGACGCCCAGGGAGATAATCCGCACTATGATCGCGCCGCCCAGAGCCTCACCCGGTGGTTTGAACCGGGGGCGTTGCGCGAAGGCGCCGCGCGCGGTTTCGCCGAGCACGTGGGCTCGCTATTGACGGCGGCGGCGCTGAAGGAAACAGCGCCGGACTATGTGTTTGACGGCTATTGCGCCGCGCGTCTCGATCCGGAGACCCGCGGCTTTGGCTATGGCGCAAGCGGCGCCGACATCAACGCCGGCGCCCTGGTCGCCCGGGCGGCGACGTTCTAGGCCGCCAGATCAAGCGTTGACGCCCTACGCGGCGCTGCGGAACTTGACGATTTTCGTCGGATTGGCCGGCGGCTCGCCGAACTGCACCGAGTCGACATTCTCCATGCCTTCGACCACGCGGCCCCAAGCGGTGTATTGGCCGTCGAGGAAAGACGCATCGTCGAAGCAGATGAAGAACTGGCTGTCGCCGCTGTTCGGGTCTTGCGCCCGCGCCATGGAGACGACGCCGCGCTGGTGGCTGACGTCGTTGAACTCCGCTTTCAACTTCTTGCCGGACCCGCCAGTGCCATTGCCGATCGGACAGCCCATCTGGGCCATAAACCCGTCGATCACCCGGTGCAGGGTCAGGCCGTCGTAAAAGCCTTCGTCGGCGAGCTCTTTGATGCGCGCAACGTGCTCAGGCGCCTTGTCGGCCAGCAATTCGATTTTGACTGGTCCCGTCTCCAGCTCCAACAGCAAATGTTCGCTCATAGCTCCACCTTCCCATTGACGCGCCGCGGGGCGCGCACTTTGCATAAGTCTTTGACCAGGCCGTCTTTGACGTAGCCGGCGGTCTCCAAATAGGTCGCGAATACCTCATGATTCGTGTCGAGGACTTCGATCTTTTTCAGTTCGTCGGCGGGCACGTTGGCGCCCATCCGGATACGAACGATCGGCGTCGGCCGGGTCGGCGGCTCGCCGCGGCTGATGCGCCGGGAGTTCTCAAACCCGTCGACGATCAAGCCCCACGCGGAATAGCGCGTGTCGAGACTGTCGCGGGCGTCGCCGATCATCAAGAAGAATTGGCTATTGGCGCTGTCCGGCGGCGTCGAACGGGCCATGGACATTACGCCTGGGCAATGCGCCGGCCAAACCCGAACCTGCCGGTCGGTGCGGAACGCGCGTAAGGATTCTGGTTCGGCCGCCGCCGGCATGCCGTTGACGAAGCCGATCCGCGCGGCCACGCGATCGCGGCCGATAACGGCGAAATCTTCGACGGTCTCGCTGCGCTTGACGAACTCGCCGGGAATGTTCGGTAAGCTCGATCCGCCGGTGCCGTCGCCTTTCGGGTCGCCGCCTTGGGCCATAAAGCCTTCGATCACCCGGTGAAACTTTAGGCCGTTATAGAAGCCTTGGTTGACCAAGGCGCTCACCTGCGCCACGTGCTTCGGCGCGAAGTCGGCGCGCATTTCGATGACGATCTCGCCTGACGGCAGGTCCATGATCATCATCGACGCAGGGTCCACCGTGCGCCAGGCCTCGTCCGGCGCTTCGTTGACGATCTGATACGGCGTCTTCGGCGGCGCTTCCGCGTCATCGTCAGCCATCGCCGCAGGCGCGGCGAGCGCCGTCGTCGCCATGATCGCAGTCGCCGCGCGACGCGCCCATTCAGTCGCCGTCAGAAATTCTTTCAGTATCATGATGATCCTACTCTTGACTTACCGTTGATTTGATGCGTTGGGACCGGCCCGACGCGCGCGCCCTAGGACGCAGAGAACCGCGCCAGCATTTTCTCCGCCACATTGGCCGGCACGAAGCTAGAGATGTCGCCATCAAGGCGCGCGATTTCCTTGACCAAGCGCGAGGCGATGGATTGATAGCGAGCGTCGGCCATCAAGAAGACGGTTTCGATTTCGTCGTTCAGAGCCTGGTTCATCCCGACCATCTGGAATTCATATTCGAAGTCGGACACCGCGCGCAGGCCGCGAATGATGATCTCCGCGTTAATCTCCTCGGCGAACGTCATCAATAATTGGTCGAATGGCGTCACCGTGATCGTTACGCCGCTTTTTCCGGCGATCACCTCCATCTGTTCGCCGACCATGTCGACGCGTTCGTCGATGGAGAACAAAGGGCGCTTGTCTTCATTGATGGCGACGCCGACCACGAGTTCGTCGACCAGCTTCACCGCCCGTTCAATAATGTCGATATGCCCGAAGGTAATGGGATCGAAAGTGCCGGGATACAGGCCAACGCGTTTACCCATAGTGCTTCTCTGCGTGCCTCTCTGCCAGTCTCGTTGACGGTCTCGTTGACGGTCTCGTTGACGATCGCCAGGCCGTCTCGTCGTCTTGCGCCGGCGGATCATAAACCGCCGCCGCCGATGTTGTCATCCGCTAGTTGGCGCCTGCGCCCGCGAAACGGATTTACGCAAGATTTCGGGCGCCGCGGCCTAGTTCTCGCCTTCTTGGGCCCCATCGTCTTGGGCGTCGTCCTCGGCGATCTCCTCGACGCGCTCGACGGACACCACTTGTTCCGCCTCTCGGGTCTTGAAGATGGTCACGCCCTGGGTATTGCGCCCGGCGACCCGAATGCCTTCCACCGGCGTTCGGATCAATTGCCCGCCATTGGTGACCAGCATGATCTGATCGCTGTCCTCCACCGGGAACGAGGCCACGACGCGGCCGTTTCGCTCATTCACGGTGATCGCGATGATGCCTTTGCCGCCGCGGCCCGACGTCCGGTACTCGTAGGACGAAGACCGCTTGCCATAGCCGTTCTCGGTGACCGTCAGGACGAATTGCTCCGCCGCGCCGAGCTCGGCGATGCGGCTGGTGGACAAGGCCGCTTCGGCGCCGTCCTCGATGTCGAGATCCGGCTCGTCGCCGCCGTCGCCGTCCTCCACCGCGCGGCGCATGGCCGCCGCGTGCTTCAGATAGGCGCGGGCCTCTTCGGTGCTGACGTCGACGCCGCCGAGGATCGCCATAGAGATGACCTCGTCATCGGCTTCGAGGCGGATGCCGCGCACCCCAGTGGACGTGCGTCCGGCGAAGACCCGAACGTCATCCACCGGGAAGCGGATGCAAGCGCCGTCGGCGGTGGTCAACAGGACATTGTCCGTCGGCTGGCAAACCTGCACGCCGACAATGGCGTCCTCGCCGCCGGCCCACTCTTCCTCGAGCTTCATGGCGATCTTGCCGTTGCGGGTGATGCGCTTGAAGTCCGACAATTTGTTTCGCCGCACATTGCCCGACCGGGTGGCGAACATGATCTGCAGCTTCTCCCAATCCTCTTCGTCTTCAGGCAACGGCAGAATATTGGTGACGCGTTCGTCCTGAGCCAGAGGAAGAAGATTGACGAAAGCCTTGCCGCGGGCTTGCGGCGCTCCTTCGGGGATCCGCCACAGCTTCAGATTGTACGCCATGCCCGTGGAGGTGAAGAACAGCAGCGGCGTATGGGTGTTGCCGACGAACAGTTTCGAAACGAAATCCTCGTCCTTGAACTTCATCCCGGCGCGGCCTTTGCCGCCGCGCTTCTGCGCCCGATACGTGGAGAGCGGCGTACGCTTGACGTAGCCGGAATGGGTCACGGTGACGACCATGTCCTCGCGGGCGATGAGGTCTTCGTCCTCGACCTCGCCGTCATAGTCGACGATCTCGGTCTTGCGCGGCGTGGCGAAGGCTTCGCGCACTTCAGCAAGCTCTTCCTTGATGATCGTCAGCACACGATTGCGATCGCGCAGAATGTCGAGATAGTCGGCGATCTGTTCGGCCAGGCCGCGCAGTTCGTCGCCGATCTCGTCGCGTCCAAGCGCGGTCAGGCGCTGCAGCCGCAGATCGAGGATCGCTTTGGCCTGCACTTCCGACAATTTCAGTCGATCGCCGTCGATCATGGCGTGGCGCGGATCAGCGACCAACATCACCAAAGGCGCTAAGTCCTTGGCCGGCCATTCCCGCGCCATCAATTGCGCTTTCGCCGTGGCCGGATCCGGCGCGGCGCGGATCAAGGCGACCACGTCGTCGATATTGGCGACGGCGATCGCCAAGCCGACCAAGACATGGGCCCGGTCCCGGGCCTTTTTCAGTTCGAACTTGG
>CAYWWL010000177.1:0-4862 GCA_964461925.1 uncultured Caulobacterales bacterium
AGGCCCAACGGCGGCGCGGATCTCGGCCGCCTCATGGGGCGACGCGACGACACCGTCAGCCCCTAACTCCTTCGCCAACAGGGCTCGTTTGAGAACCAAATCTTTTAGCGCGATCGAATACCCCGCCGCGTCGATATCGGCCTGGCTGAGGCTGGTGAGCACGGTGACGGCGAGAATCTTCAAGCTCGGATCGTCGCCGCGACCCTCCACGGCGGCGGCGAGCACGTCGCGCTCCGCATGGACGGTGAGGAAATTGGCGCCGATTTGGCGCACCGAGCGCACGCCCTTCTCCACCGTGGCCCCGATATCGTGGTATTTTAGATCGAGGAACACCGCCGCGCCGTCGGCGACCAAGCGCCGGGCGAGATCGAACCCGCCAAGCGGCGCAAGCTGATAGCCGATCTTATAGCAGCTGGCCGCCGCGCCGAGGCGAGCGATCAAGGCTTCCGCTTGGTCGAGGCTCGGCAGGTCGAGGGCGATCATCACCGGGTCGTGCGGCGCGTGTGTCATGGGGCGGTCTTTCGTGTTGCAGGTTTGGCTTTGGCCGCGGATTTGGCCTTTGTCGCGGATTTCGCTTTGCGTTTCGGCGCGGGTTTCGCCTCGCGCAGGGGCGGGGCTTTCTTGCTGGCCTTCTTACGCGTGGCGGTCTTTTTCGTCGCGCGTTTTTTGGCCGCGGATTTGTTCTCGCGTGGCGGCTCGGCCGGGGTTTTATCCTTATAGCCGCACAGATCCGCCACCCGGCAGACCGGACATTCCGGCGTGCGCGCCTTGCACACATAGCGCCCGTGCAAAATCAGCCAATTATGGGCGTCACGGAGGAATTCCGGCGGCGTGATCTTTTCAAGACCAAGCTCCACCGCCAAGGGGGTTTTGCCCGGCGCCAGGCCGGTGCGGTTCGAAACCCGGAATATATGCGTGTCCACGGCGACGGTGGGCTGGCCGAACGCGACATTGCAGACCACGTTGGCGGTCTTGCGGCCGACCCCGGGCAAGCGCTCCAAGGCGTCGCGGTCCGCCGGCACGGCGCCGCCATGCTCGTCGATCAGTTGCTGCGACAAAGCGATCACGTTTTTCGCCTTGTTCCGCCATAGGCCGATGGTTTTGATATGGTCGCCAAGCGCGGCTTCCCCGAGGGCGACCATTTTCGCCGGGGTGTCGGCGACCTTGAATAACGGGCCGGTGGCGCGGTTCACGCCGATATCGGTGGCTTGGGCCGACAAGGTGACGGCCACCAGCAGCGTGTAGGGGTCTTTGTAATGCAGCTCAGTGGTCGGCGTCGGCGCCGCGGTCTGAAACCGAGCGAACATTTCCGCCGCAGCGGCGCGGGTGAGCTTTTTCGGCATAATCGACGTATCGCTGTTATCGCGGACCGGGGCGCGACGCGCCGATCCTGTCCTGGCGCCGCTCATGGGCCCTGTCATTGGACTTGTGATAGGCGCGGGCGGGCGCTTCGGGCAAGCCTGAACCGACGCCGCGCGCGAACCGTCGCCAGGCGACCAGGAATTGCAGAACGACCAGGAATTGCAGAACGAAAGGATCGCCGATGACCAGCGCCAGCGTCCGCCGCGGCCATGAGACCATGGCCCCGTCCGCCATCGGGCGCGCGACCTATGACCGGCCGCCGGATCCCGCCGCCGCGGAGGACGGGGCGTTCGAAGCGCTTTTGTACCCGAACCGGTCCTTGCCGCCGGCGGGCTTCGCGGTGGTCATGGGGATCGTCATTGCGGTCAATGTCTGCCTCGGGCTCTATTTCACCTCGATTGGCGCCTGGCCGGTGCTCGGATTTTGCGGCGTCGACATCTTTCTCGTCTGGCTCGCCTTCAAGCTAAGCTATCGCCAGGGCCGGCTGCATGAACGCGTGGTGCTTACGCCTGACGCATTGATGATCTCCCGGGTGTTGCCGTCGGGGCATGAATCCCGCTGGCGGCTCCCGCCCTATTGGACCAAGGTCGCGATCCTGCGGCCCGGCGACCACAACGCCGAAGTGCGCCTCACCCATAAGGGCCGGACATTGATCTTGGCCTCCTTTCTTTCTCCGCAGGAACGGGTAGAATTTGGCGACGCGCTGAAACGCGCGATTGAAGACAGCCGAAAACCGCAAGATCGGCACGGACCCTAAGAACGGCACGGACCCTAAGAACGGCACGGACCCCAAGAACGGCACGGACCCCAAGAACGGCATAAGCCAACGGCGTAACCATGATTATATTTTTCGTCTGCCTCGCGGTCGGCGTCGCCGCGCTCGGCGGCGCGTACGCTTACTGGGCGCGCCGGGTAAGCGCGGAAATCGCCATCGGCGCGACCACAGCCTTCGCCCGCCTTCAGGACGAAGAGCCGGCGCTGTTGGCCGGCATTGGCGAGGCGGAGTTCGCCGCCCTGTATCACCGGGTGACGTTCCCGCGGTTCCCGAAATATTTCCTCGTCAGCTTAGCCTTGTTCGTGCTCGCTTTGCCGGCGGTGTTTGGCGTCTTAAGCGCGACCCTATGGGGGTTGGAGCAGATCGGCGCCTTCGCCGAGCCGGTGGAGCTGGCGAAATACGTGCCATTGGGCGAGGGCAAGACCGTCGAAGGTCGGGCCCAGCGCGAGGAAATGGCGCTCTATCTGGCGAAGGATTATGCCGGGTTTTATTATTTCTTCGGCGTCATCGGCGCGTGGCTGTGCATCGTCGCGGTGATGATGCGCCGCTATCACGGTCGCCGGGCCGGCGATCTGCGCGATGAATTATTGATTCGACGGGCGGACGTGGAACGCGCCGCCGCCGCGACCGCCGCCGCCGCTGCGCCCGCGCCGACGACGTCCGCTCCGGATGCTTCGGCCGGCGAGCGAGACGCGCCCGATCACGCCGTTTCCGACGATCCTGCGACGCCCGACGATCCCCCCGCCGGCGAAAAACTTTGAGGAACGCCCCATGCGCTATCTCCACACAATGGTCCGTGTTAAGAATATTGACGAGTCCTTGGCGTTTTATTGCGACGCCCTCGGGCTCGAAGAGGTGAGCCGCTATGATTCCGAGAAAGGCCGGTTCACGCTGATCTTCCTCGCCGCCCCGGACGACGTCGAGCGCGCCGAGCGAGACAAGGCGCCGATGGTGGAGCTGACCTATAATTGGGATCCGGAAGACTATGACGGCGGGCGCAATTTTGGCCATCTCGCCTATCGCGTCGACGATATCTACGCCGTCTGCCAGCGGTTGATGGACAAGGGCGTGACGATCAACCGGCCGCCGCGGGACGGGCATATGGCGTTCGTGCGTTCGCCGGACGGGATTTCCGTGGAACTGTTGCAAGCCGGCGACAGTTTAGCGCCGCAAGCCCCGTGGGCGGACATGCCAAACACCGGCGAATGGTGATAGCTGCAGCGTTTCCAGCCGGTCTTATTCAATTGTTAAGAATGGTTACTACATAGCAAACGGCGACGGCTGACGCGAAGCGATCATAACCGCGCCGGCGCAAGACAGGACGCAAGGCAGGGCGCAAGAGGCGCGACGTAAGAGATAGGCGCCGGAACAATCGGCGCAGGCGGGATGACCCGCCGCAGATGGGGACCTTAAGGGGCATGGCGACACAAGCCGCGTTACGATTAGACCACGTGGTCAAACGCTTCGGCGATTTCGTCGCCGTCAACGACGTGTCGTTCGAAGTGCGCAAGGGCGAGATCTTCGGCTTCCTCGGTCCAAACGGCGCCGGCAAGACCACCACTTTGCGCATGTTGCTGGATATTATTCCGTTAACGGAAGGAAAAATATCGGTTCTCGGCGCGCCGACGGCGGCGACCGTGCGTCGGCAGATCGGCTATCTGCCGGAAGAGCGCGGGCTGTATCGAAAAATGCGCGCGGCGGAATCGATCGCGTATTTCGCCCGCCTGCGCGGCGTGCCCGGCCCGGCGGCCAAGGCCCGCGCGGTGGATTTGATGGAGGAGTTCGGCCTCGGCGACTTCGCCCGGTCGAAGAACGAAGCCTTATCCAAGGGCATGGCCCAGAAGGTGCAGCTCTTGGCCACCATCGCCCATGATCCGGACCTGCTGATCCTCGACGAACCGTTCTCCGGCCTCGACCCGCTCAACCAGGGCACGCTGGAAGATCTGATCCGGCGGATGAAGGATCGCGGCAAGACCATCATCTTCTCCACCCATGTGATGTCCCACGCCGAGCGCTTGTGCGACCGTTTCTTGATCCTAGCGAAAGGCGAGAAGCGCTTCGAAGGAACCCTCGCCGAGGCCCGCGCCGCGTTTCCGCCGCATCTGCAAGTGCGCACCAGCGCGGCCCAGGCGCATTTGCTCGAGTTGCCTATGGCGACGACCGTGGCGCCGTTGACGGCGACGCCTGAGCCCGGCGGCGAGACCGATTATCAAATCGAATTGACCGCCGGCGCCGATCCGCAAGCGTTTTTGAAAGAAGCGTTCGCCCGCGGCCTGCCGATCAGCCGGTTCGACGCCGGCAACGCCAGCCTGCACGATATCTTCGTCGCCATGGCGGGGGATTCGCCGCCTGCGTTTCTCGCGTCGCCATCGTCCGCCGACGCGCCGGCGCAACAACTCGAAGGAGCGTAAGCGCCATGTCGCCCATCTTCCTCGTCGCCTGGCGCGAATATAAGCAATACGTTTTCTCGCGCGGCTTCCTTTTGTTCTTGTTCATGACGCCGTTATTGATCGTCGGCGGCGTGTTCGTCTTGTCCATGCTCGACAAGGCGCGCCCGCAGCGGGCCTATGTGGTGGTCGACCAGACCAATCAGTTTGCTGAGCTTATCGACGCGGAGCTGGAGGAGCAGCGGCTGCGCGAGACCGTCAACGCTTGGAACACCTATCTGGAACTCGCCGTCGATCGCGCCCGCTCCGCCACGCGCGCCCACGCGCCCCAAGTCTTC
>CAYWWL010000178.1:0-3270 GCA_964461925.1 uncultured Caulobacterales bacterium
CCACGGACCTTTATCCGGTGAAGCGGACGCCCTTGCGTTTCTTGTTGAACAAATCGGTGGAGGAGCAAGATCTCGACATCGTCGCGCTTGAACGCGGTCCGAGCTCGGTGGCGATGACCGTGCGCGATCCTGACAGCGAAGCCGAAGGCGATCTCACCCTGGTGTTCGACGCGCCGACGCTATCATTGCGACAATGGCTGGTGCGGGATCCGCGCCGCGGCCTGACGATCGTCAGCCTTGAGAACATCGAACGCGATGGAAAACTGCGCAACAGCTTGTTTCGAACCCCCGAGGCGGGCGGCGCGTTTATTAATAATTAGACAAAAACCCGAAAAACCTATGTCGAACCGTCACAGGCAAGACTTTTTTCGAAAAAAACTATTGAAAAGTAGGTTTGTGCGGCGTTAATGTAACAGTGCTTGAACGGCGCTAAGTGGACCAGCGTTGCCCCCCCGCTAGCAGGTCCTGGCCGTTTACAGACGCCGGAATATCCCCTCCCGGCGCAGGCGCAACAGCGCAGCTTGGCGCCCGGTCCCCCTTGGCCGGGCGCCTTTTTTGTGTCCTATGGCGTTTCTTGATCGCGCCGATCGCCCGACAGAGGATTTTATGGACGAGCACGAATTTGAAACCCTCGCCGCCGATTTGCCTGGCCTTACCCGGGTGGGCCGCTTCGTTCAGTCTTTGGCGCGGATCCCTTGGTTCGCCAATCTTGGCGAACCGCTGACCCCAGGCGCCCGCGAGGCTGGGCGCATCTACGCCGATGGGCTTGGATTTCCCGATGCGGAGATCGCCGTGGTGCCGAGCTGGGAGGACGCCGCCGCCGCAGCTGAGAATCTCGACTGGAACGCGCCGGGCTGGGAAGCCGAGGAATTACTGCGCGCCGACGTCACTGGTCGCGCCTATGAGCAAATGTCGGAAGAGGCGCTGAAATTCTCCCTCGCCGCTGCGTCCGACAGCGTTTCCGATGCGGCCGCCGCCGCCGTCGAAGAAGCGGCGAGCCTGCTGGATATCGCCGACGAGGAAGTGCGCCAACTCGCTGTCGGCGCCGCGGTTCAAGCGGCCCATCAAGCGCTTCTGGCGACGATTATCGCCGAGGACGATCCCGATGAAGGCATGCACCCATTTCTCGCGAAATTTCAGCTGTTTGAATTTGGGCGATGGCCGGTGGGCATCGCCGGGCAGACGTTGAACCTGTTCTAGCTACAGCGCCTCGCGCAGACTTAGCGCGGCGAGGTACAGCGCGATCGCCGTCAGGACGAAGCGAAAGCCTTTCTGAAATTGCGCTTCGGGCATCCGGTGCAGGATCCGCGTGCCGACCCAGGAGCCGGCGAAGCCGGCGAGAATGATCCCGATAATGATCGCCGCCCACGGCCCGAAGGCGAAACCGATGGCGCCGAAGGCGATGGACTTCAGTCCGTGCTGGGCGACCATGGCCGCGGCGTGGGTCGACACGGTGCCGAGCCGGTCATGATCGGTGGCAGACAACATGCTCGCCGCCAAGGGACCGGTGGCGCCGAAGAACATGGTCAATAAGCCGCCCACGGCTCCGACGCCGAAAAACGTGCGCGGCCCTGGCGCGAAGCTTTTCGGCTTTGGGCCCCAGACCATAAATAGAATAAAGGCGGCGACGCCGGCCCGCAGCGCCCAGCTGGGCAAGTCGAGATATAATTGCGCGCCGAGGAAAGCGCCAATCGCGCCGCCGCCGGCGAACCAGATAATGATCGGCCAGACCACATGTTTGCGCAGCAGAGCAAGGCGACTGAAATTCGCCCCGAATTGCGCCACCCCATGAATCGGGATCACCGCCGCAGGCGGCAACGCCACGCTCATCGCCGCCAATAAGACCAGCCCGCCGCCAAGACCGAACGCGGCCGTCAACAAGGCCGTAAAGAAGCTCGCCGCGACGACCGACGCGGCGGCGAGGGCGCTGATCGATTCTGGCAAGAGCGCGTCAAGGGTCATGGTTTTACGCCGCCGAGAGTGATAGGAAATGCGGTTTCATACCTCGGAATAGCCTGTGACCCTAGGATAAAAACGTGAAAATCACCACTTGGAACATCAATTCCGTGCGCTTACGGATCGACAGCGTCGTGCAATTTCTCGAGGACGAGGCGCCGGACGTATTGTGCTTGCAGGAGATCAAGTGCCACACGGATCAATTTCCAGGCAAGGCGTTCGCCGCTGCGGGCTATCCTTATCACGCCGTGCATGGCCAAGGCGGCCATCATGGCGTCGCCACGGTGGCCAAAGAGCCGTTGAAGCGGGTCGAACGGCTGTTTCTTGGCGGCAAGGAAGACGCCCGCCATGTGGCGGCGACGGCGGCCAATGGCGTGCGCGTGCATAATTTCTACGTGCCCGCCGGCGGCGACGAACCGGACCCTAAAACGAACGAGAAATTCGATCATAAACTGAAATATCTGGCCGACATCCGCGATATGGGCGCGGTCGGCCCGCGGACGAAATCCGTCCTTGTCGGCGATCTCAATGTTGCGCCCTACGAACACGACGTCTGGTCGCACAAGCAGTTGCTGAAAGTCGTCTCGCATACGCCAGTGGAGACGGAGCTTTTGTCCGAGGTCCTGGAGGCGGGCAAATGGCTCGACGCCGCGCGGGAGCTGATCCCGGAGCCGGAGAAACTCTATTCCTGGTGGTCTTATCGAGCGAAAGACTGGCGCGCGGCCAATCGCGGCCGACGGCTCGACCATATCTGGGTGAGCCAAGCCTTGAAGAAGGCGGCGCTGAAAAACGGCCCGGAGGCGATGCAGTTTCACACTGATTGTCGCGGCTGGGAGCGCCCCTCGGACCACGCGCCGGTTTCGCTTACATTAGCGCTCGGCTAATTTACCCTGACGGCGGTCTCGAGCGATGAAGGAGCGATAGTTGTGCGCGGATATTTCGGCATCGGTTCGGAGCGGATCTCCAAAGCCATGAATCTTGGCGCGGTCTTGCGCACCGCCCACGCGTTCAACGCCAGTTTCGTGTTTACGGTAAACGCCTTGCACAAGGTCCGGGAAATAGAGCGCGCCGACACCTCGATCGCCGATCAGCACGTGCCGCGCTATGATTGGGCCACCATCGACGAGATGCGTCTGCCAAAGGGGTGCGTGCTCGTCGGGATCGAGCTTGACGATCGCGCGGTGAGTCTGCCGACCTTCCGCCATCCGCCCCAGGCGGCTTATTTGCTTGGGCCGGAGAAGGGCAGCCTGTCTCCCGAAAGCGTCGCGGCGTGTGATTTCCTGGTGAAGATCCCGACCAAGTTCTGCGTCAATC
>CAYWWL010000178.1:3280-4845 GCA_964461925.1 uncultured Caulobacterales bacterium
GCCGCGGCGATCGTCATGTACGATCGCCAGTGAAGCTTAGGCGGCTTCGGCGACCGCACTCGAGCCCATGCCGGCGCGCCCCCGCCAGTGGCCGACTGGCCGGTCCGCGGTCGTCGCTGACAGGGACGCAAAAAAACCGCCGCTCAGGAGACCCAAGCGGCGGTTATTTGCGTCCAAAATGCGCCGTGTCGGCGCGAATGGATTAGCGGCGCGCTTTACGCTTCGCTTTCTTCTTAGCAGGCGCTTTTTTCTTGGCCGGCGCCTTTTTCTTAGCAGGCGCTTTCTTCTTGGCCGGCGCTTTTTTCTTCTTCGCCGCTGCGCGTTTGCGCGGCGCAGGGGCGGCGTCTTCCATTTTGTCCAGCGCTTCAGCGTAGGCGCCAAGGGCCTTCATGAAAGCGGCCTGTTGGGTCTTCGGCAATACGCTGAGCGCGGCGGCTTCAGCTTTGCCAACGCGGTTCAGAGCGCCATTCAGCATGCGCTTGCCGGCGGCGGTGATGCTCACGGCGTTCGCCCGTGCGTCTTCTTTCGTGCGCGACCGCGACAGAAGGCCTTTTTTGATCATCCGCGCGATCATGTCGGCGAGGGTCGAACGGTCGATGCCCGTTGCCCGAACCAAATCCGTCTGGCTTAGGCCTTCGTTTTGCGCAACCGTGTGCAGGACCTCAAATTGACGAGGGGTCGGTCCGGTCGAACCCACTTCTTTCGAATAGAGGTCATGAGCGAATTGCTGCGCGCGGCGCAGAAGGTGGCCAGGGGATTTTCTGAGATTGTATGCCATGTATAGCTTCTCCGTCTTGTGAGGGCGTTGCCTTGGTGTCGCTCGCATAGCGGCGACAGGCGCGGCCGGGGGGCATTCGACATTGCCGGTCGGGCGAGCCATCTCGCTAGGTTCTTGATCGCTCCCACATTTGACGCCACCGGCGTCAGCGATCGTCGACCTAACTCAATCAGTACCCGATGCGGACGATTTGAACTCTGACTGTTAATATATTATTGCTTATCGTCCGTCATCGATAAATATGCAACAGTAATATGAATTCCAACGCGAATTTGACCCTAAACGGACGTTTTACAAGCCTGCTAAACGGAATGTGAAGTCCGCGGAGCATCGGAATTGATCCCAGGACAAACGAAATGACTAGTCCGAATTTTGAAAAACGCATTCCTGATGGGGACGATCGCGAACGGTCGGTATGCCGCGATTGCGGTTTTATCGACTACCAGAACCCAAAAGTCGTCGTCGGTTCGGTGGCGACGCACGGGGACAAAATCCTTCTCTGCCGGCGCGCGATCGAACCCCGTCACGGCTATTGGACCCTGCCGGCGGGCTATTTAGAGCTGGGTGAAAGCGTCGAAGAAGGGGCGAAGCGCGAAGCGTGGGAAGAGGCGCGCGCACGATTGAGTTTGGATCGCGTGTTGGCGATCTACAGCGTGCGCCGCATTTCCCAGGTTCAAGTCATGTTCCGCGCCCGCCTGGAGACGCCGGAGATCGCCGCTGGCCCGGAGAGCCTTGAGGTCGAGCTTTTCAGCTGGGACGACATTCCCTGGGCGGATATCGCATTTCC
>CAYWWL010000179.1:0-4789 GCA_964461925.1 uncultured Caulobacterales bacterium
ACCCTCGACGCCGTCGCGCCGGGCGGCCAAGCCGGCACCAGCTCGAAGATCGAAAACTATCTCGGCTTTCCCGCCGGCGTGTCGGGGCGGGAATTGGCTGAGCGCGCCAAAATCCAAGCGCAGAAATTCGGCGCCCGGATCGCCGCGCCCACCAGAGCCCAAGGGATCGCGCCGAAAGACGGCGGCTATGAAGTCGCCCTCACCGACGGCCGCAAGCTTGCGGCCCGCTCCGTGGTCATCGCCACTGGCGCGGAATACCGCAAACTGCCGATCGAAAACCTCGCGCTGTTCGAAGGCCGCGGGGTGTATTACGGCGCCACCGCCATGGAGGCGCAGATCTGCCGCGGCGCCAGCGTCGCCGTGGTCGGCGCGGGCAATTCGGCCGGCCAAGGCGCGTCCTTTCTCGCCGGCTTCGCCAAGGAAGTGCACGTTCTCTATCGCCGGGCCGACATTCGCGAGACCATGTCGGAATATCTGGTCCGTCGACTGGAGGAGACCGAGAACGTCCACTTCCATCCGCAAACGGAGATAAAGGAGCTGGTCGGCTGCGAGGAGAAATTGCGCTCGACGACGATTGAACGCCAAGGCGCGCGCGAAAGCCTCGACGCGTCCTTCGTCTTCATGTTCATCGGCGCCGCGCCGTGCACCGATTGGCTGCCGGACACCGCGGCGAAGGACGCCCGCGGCTTCGTCAAAACCGGGCCGGACATCGACAATATAGAATTGGTGAAGACCGGCTGGAGCCTCGATCGCATGCCGACGCGCTACGAGACCGCATGGCCGCGAGTCTACGCCGTAGGCGACGCTCGCGCCGGCTCCACCAAGCGGGTCGCGTCTGGCGTCGGCGAAGGCTCAGTCGTGGTCTCCGCGATCCACGCCGCCCTCGCCGAACCGGCCTAAAGGCCTACTGCGCGGTGATGCCGCCGTCGATCTTGAATTCCGACGCCGTGACGAAACGGGATTCGTCGGACGCCAGGTACAATACCGCGTAGCCGATATCCTCCGGCTCGCCGAGCCGCTTCAGCGGGATTTGCCGCACCAGCTTCTTCTCGCCCTGCTCGCCGCCGCCGCCGAGCGACACCAACGGATCGATGATCGGCGTCCGGGTGAAAACAGGGTGTACGGAATTACAACGAATGTCATAGCCAGCCTTGGCGCAATGCAGCGCGATCGACTTCGACATCATCCACACGCCGGCTTTCGCAACGTTATAGGACAACATCATGCCGTCGGCAATTAATCCGGCTACGGATGAAATGTTGATGATCGACGCCGGCTGCGATTCCTTCAGATACGGCATCGCCAATTGAGTGCCGATGAAAATCGAGTCGACGTCGATTTCCTGAGTCCGGCGCCAGTTCTCCATGGTCTCGGTCTCGATATTGCCGAACGAGCCGATGCCGGCGTTGTTGACCAAGACGTTAAGCCCGCCCATGTCGTCGGCGGCGGCCGCCAGGACGCGCGTCCAGTCGTCCTCCTTGACCACGTCATGGCCGTAGGCGAAGGCCTTGCCTGGGTGGCGTTCGTTGATCGCCGCAGCGGTGGCCTTGGCCCCGTCTTCATTCAGGTCGCTAACCGCGACCGTCGCGCCCTCGTCCGCCAGCATATTAGCGAAGCAGGCCCCAAGGCCTTGAGCGCCGCCCGTGATCAACGCCATTTTTCCGTCTACTCGACCCATGGAACCTTCTCCCTGATTACCGGTTCCACTTAGCCGTGATCGCGGCGCGCCGCCAGCAGACGTTGCAGTCGCCGTCGCGCGCCTTATTCGCCGGCTTCGATTTCCTCGACCGCCTTGGCGAACATCTCGTCCATATGGCGACGGATCTGGTGGTCCGACTGGTCGATGCCGGCGCCGTCGAAATCAGCGCGGATCTTGCGGAACACGTCTTCGTCGCCTGGCTCTTCCAAGTCGGCGAGGATCAAGGATTTGGCGTATTCTTCGGCCTTGTCGCCTTCGAGCCCCATCAACCCGGCGGCCCATAGACCCAGCAGCTTATTGCGACGGGCTTCGGCCTTGAATTTTAGCGCGGCGTCATGGGCGAATTTGCCTTCGTATTTATCTTTGCGCTCGTCAAAATTAGTCATCCTCGATGGGCTCCTCTGGCACGAATGGGAATTTTCGCTTCCCAATAGCAAACTCCGGCGGCCGTCTACACGGTTATTTCACTGACATAGGGAGGTTTTCGCGATTCGCCACCCTCTGACGGGCGTTGGCGTCGATTTACACTAATAGGTTGCTCAAATCGGGGCTTTTCACGACCGCCGCAAGGGCGTATATGCGGCCTTTCGAGCGACGCACCGTCGTTCCTCACCGGCCTCGGTCCGGCGCGCAGGCACGCCCTCGCTGCGCCGCCTCAAGCCGCCAAATTGAAAGTATGCGAGCCATGGCGCGGCGCAAGCAAATCTATGAAGGCAAAGCGAAAATTCTGTTCGAGGGGCCGGAACCGGGCACCTTGATTCAGTATTTCAAAGACGACGCCACCGCCTTCAATAATAAGAAGCATGCGATCATCGAAGGCAAAGGCGTCCTCAACAATCGGATCTCCGAATTCGTGATGCAGGGGCTGGAGCGCATCGGCGTGCCGACGCACTTCATGCGGCGCCTGAACATGCGCGAGCAACTCGTTCGGCATGTTGAGATCATTCCCCTGGAAGTTGTCGTGCGCAATGTCGCCGCCGGCTCCATCGCCAAGCGTCTTGGCCAGGAAGAAGGCAGCGCCCTGCCGCGCTCGATCATCGAATTTTACTACAAGAACGATTCCCTCGGCGATCCCCTGGTGGCCGAAGAGCACATCACCGCGTTCAATTGGGCCAACCCGCAAGAGATCGACGACATGATGTCGCTGGCCTTGCGGATCAATGATTTCCTGTCCGGCCTGTTCGCCGGCGTCGGCATTCGCTTGGTGGACTTCAAAGTCGAATTTGGCCGGCACTATGAAGGCGACATGGTGCGCTTGATCGTGGCCGACGAGATCAGCCCGGATTCGTGCCGCTTGTGGGACATGGAGACCGGCGCGATCCTCGACAAGGACCGGTTTCGCAAAGACCTCGGCGGCGTTTCCGAAGCCTATCACGACGTCGCAGTGCGGCTTGGCGTGTTGAAGGACAATGGCGGCGCCGGCGCTAAGGGGCCGGTCTTGATCAGCGACAACGAGTTGGCCGAAGAACGCGGCAAATAAGCGTCGCGGACAATGCCGGCGATCGGCCATCGGCGGCGCATTGCCAGCCGGCGCGGACACGACTAAGACACCGGTGAAAGCAAGTCAGCGAACAGGATGCGGCGAGCCCGGATGAAAGCAAAAATACATATCACGCTGAAACAAGGCGTCCTCGACCCCCAAGGCAAAGCGATCGAACGCGGTTTGGCCCAGCTCGGCTTCGACGGCGTCAGCGACGTTCGCCAAGGCAAGGTGATCATGCTCGATCTCGCCGACGCCGACGAAGCGGCCGCGCGGGCCAAAGTCGAAGACATGTGCGCGCGCCTCCTCGCCAATCCGGTGATGGAGAACTTCGACATCGAACTGATCCCGTAAGCGCAACGCCCTCTTAGCCCGAGCGATTGGACACAGTCTTATGAAAACGGCAGTCATCGTTTTCCCCGCATCGAACTGCGATCGCGACGTCGCCGTCGCCCTCGCCCAAGCCACCGGCGTCGAGCCGGCGATGGTGTGGCACGGGGAGACCAGCCTGCCGGACGTGGACTTGATCGTATTGCCTGGCGGGTTTTCCTATGGCGACTATCTGCGCTCCGGCGCCATGGCCGCGCGCTCGCCGATCATGGCCGACGTGATCGCCAAAGCGAACGCCGGCGTGCGCGTGCTCGGCATCTGCAATGGGTTTCAAATCTTGACCGAGAGCGGCCTGCTGCCCGGCGCGCTCTTGCGCAATCGCGACCTTAACTTCGTCTGTCGTCAGACGGTTTTGCAGGTGGCGAACGCCGACACCGCGTTCACGAAAGGCTATCAAAAGGGTCAGTTCGTGACCTATCCGGTGGCCCATCATGACGGCAATTATTTCGCCGACGAGGCGACCCTCGA
This sequence comes from uncultured Caulobacterales bacterium, assembly GCA_964461925.1. Classification (GTDB taxonomy): domain Bacteria; phylum Pseudomonadota; class Alphaproteobacteria; order Caulobacterales; family Parvularculaceae; genus MED-G105. The sequence goes on from CAYWWL010000179.1 coordinate 4,038, forward strand.
CCGGCTCGAAGGCGAAGGCCAAGTGGCGTTTCGGTATGTCGACAATCCAAACGGGTCAGCCCGCAACATCGCCGGCATCGTCAATGACGCCGGCAATGTGCTCGGCCTGATGCCGCATCCGGAGCGGGCGATCTCGCCGCTCCTAAACGGCCTCGACGGGATCGCCTTCTTCGACGCGGCGACGAAAGCCGCCTAAGCTTTCTGCTCGGCGAACAATGGCGGCAATCGATCCGCCCACGGCGCCGCCGCCTCCAATTCGAACGCCAACGACATCAAGCGGCGCTCTTCCCCTAGTTTCGCGGAGAACATGGAGCCGATCGGCAAGCCGTCCGTCGACATCGACAATGGCAGGGAGATCGCCGGCGCGCCGGACACGTTCTGCAATTGCGTGAACTGAACGTATTCGGTCAGCCGAGCGATCATTTCATCGAACACGATGTCGGTGCGCAGATGGCCGATTTTCGGCGGCGGCGTCGCCAGCACCGGCGACAGGAGGATGTCGAACGCGCCGAAGCCGGCGTCATAGATCGGCGCATAGGCGGCGAGCCGCTCCACCGCTTTGTCGACGACGTCTTTGTGCGCCTCATAATGGCGCACGAGGCCGAATGAGAACGGCTCGAAATCCAAATAGCCGGCGCGACGACCCGCCGCTTGCTCCCATTGACCGATCGCTTGGGCGACGCCGGCGGCCCAATAGATGAGGAAATCGTCCGACGGGCTGGCGTCGTACGGACAGGCGATCTCCTCCACCA
>CAYWWL010000180.1:0-4777 GCA_964461925.1 uncultured Caulobacterales bacterium
CCAGCTTGCGGCCATGGTTTTCCCCGGCGGTGACGGCGGTGCGGGCGTTCACGGCGAAGCGCACCAGGCTCACTTCGATGGGCTGCGGCGTCTGGAACGTAAAGTCGATAACGTCGCCATGGCGTTGTCGGTCGACGACGATCGCCGGGCGCGTATCAGCCGCGCCGGCGATCAAGGCGTTGATCGATTGAACCTGAGCGCCGACGGTTTCGCTGGCTCCGTTGATCACCGCTTGCGGGGTGTAGATCCCGCGGCCGGGACGGATGCGGCTATTGTAAATCCGCTGCCGCAAGGTATGGGCCGGGGAAGAATAAGGATCGCGCCAAGCGCCATGGGCGCCGACCGTGAGGCGGTTCCAATAGTCCACATGCCGCTCGAGCGCGATGACGTCGCTGCGTTCGGCCAGACGGCGCAGATTGTCTTCCGCCGGCGGGCATGATGAACAGCTCTGGGAGGTGAACAGCTCGACCACGGGCCTGAGGGTCAAGGGTTCGGGATTAGCGCCGGCGAGATTGACGGCGAGGGCGAGGTACGCAAGCGACATAGACGACGTCCTTTCAACGTCGTGCCTATGTCGGACGGCCCCGCCGTTTGCGCAAATGAACTCCGATCACGAGGCCGTTGGCCCCCGCGTGAAATGAGGCCCGCGCGGCGCCGGCGTTGGGAGGCCTAAGCGCCGTCGCCGAACATCAACAAAAAGCCTTTCGCGTTCTTGTCGGCGTCATTGATCAGTTCGTGGCCGACGCCGGCTGGGATCAACACCATTTCACCAGACTTCAGCGTCATCGTCTTGTCGCCGATCAGCGCCTTCAGTTCGCCGTCAACGAGAATAATCATTGTAGGGAACGGATTGGAGGTGTCCTGTTCGCCTTCATTGGCGTGTTGGCCGGGCTTAATGTCGATCCAGGCGCTGCGAAACCCTGGTTGATAGTAGAACGCGCCGAGGCTGGCGCCGTGGACGATGCGCGTCTCTTGGCCGGCGAAGGGCACGATTTCAGGCGTGCCGCGGGTCCAAAAATGGAAAATGAGCCGGGTGATCTTGTCGCCGAACCACGCCGGCGGCTGGAAGCCGTCCATTGTCGACAGATCCAATGGCGCGAAGTCCGCCGAAGTCGCCTTGCCGGCGAGGGTCAGGGCGTGGATCTCGCCGCGATCGAGTTTCGACAAGGTCTTGGCGCTGTCGATTTCGAAGACGAAAGTCGGCGTGTTCGGCGCGCCGGGCCTTACCGATACGCTTGCGGCCGTCTCCTCGGACGAAGGCGACGCATTGACCGTATAGAGATCGTCTCCGACTCTGACGCCGAACGTCATCGCGTCCTGCAGAAATTGATCTTCGGCGAAATCAGCTGCGTAGCGCTCTAATATGCTGAGCGTGTCGGCCGCATCGTGCGGTTTCGCAATGGCGGCTTGGCCGCCGACAAGCGCGGCGACGCCTAAGGCGGCGGCGATCAATCTTTTCCCATTGGTCATTCATCGATTCCCCTTGCGGGCGTCATGGCTCTAAAATCGCCTTGCTGACCGTGCAGCGCGCCGCCCGCCCGACATGGCGACGCCGCTATAACTAAACGTTTATTTAATTAGGTGTCAATTCGACCGACCGCTTGGCGGGGTCCGTTCGTCGAAGGCGATCCCTTGTAAAATCAGGGAAGCGTGATGTTCCGCGAATTTGTCGACCGACGGATTGGAGAGATTTGCCGCGTGCTGGGAGAGCGCGCGGTCGCGAAATCCAATGGTCAACACGAAATGCAGCAACGGCGAGATGATTGAGAAATGCAGCTGGTGCGGATCAAGCTTGCGGAATTGTTTGCGTCGCCGACCGGCTTTGTAGAGCGCCTCGGTCATCTGGTAAAACTGCAGCACCTCGCGCAGGGGCTTTTCCCGCTCCTGCATCCGGCCTTCCATATATTCGCGCAACAGGATCGCCCCAAGCGCCGGCCGCCGGGCGAAGGCGCGCGCGAGGCATTGAATATAGTTTCGTAGACCGGCCGCAGGATCGTGGGCGTCGTCACGGCCGCGGCGCACGTCGTCGGCGACATCGCGGACGAGCGCAGTGATCACCGCGTCATAGAGACCTTCTTTTGAGCCGAAATAATATGAGATCATCGCCCGATTGACGCCGGACGCTTTTGTTAGGGCGTCGACGGTGACGCCCTTGAACCCGTGTTGGGCGAACAAGCGCTCCGCCGCCTCCAACAGCGAGGCCTTGGTCTTGTCCGCGTCGCGAGACGGTTTTGCGATCGCCTTTCGGCGGGTCGATATGGCGTTGTCTTTCGCCGGCATAGCACTTGAACACCAATCCGCGATCAGTCCTTGTGGATGAACTTAAGCGAGCATGTCTTCGATTTGCCCGAGACGCTCTTTGCCGAAGAACATCTCGTCGCCGATGAAGAACGCCGGCAGGCCGAAGACGCCCCGGGCGACCGCCGCCTCGGTGTTGGCCTTCAACTGCTCCTTGATCGCTGGATCTTGGGTCCCAGCGAGGATCGCCGGCCCGTCGAGGCCCGCTTCGGTCAGCACCGCGGCGATCACCTCCGGGTCGCCCATGTTTTTCTCGTTCTCCCACATGGCCGTCTGCACCGCCTCGATATAGGCGTCGCCAAAGCCGTCGCGTTGGGCCACCAGGAGGCCGCGGATCAATGGCACGGTGTTGATGGGAAAGGCCGGGTTCATCTTGAACGCCGAGATTCCGTGCTTCTCCATGAAGCGTTTGATCTCGAGGAAGTCATAAGCGAGCTTGCCGGTGACGCCGGCGAACGCCTGCATCGGCGCTTGGTTGTTGGTGGCCTTGAAGACGCCGCCTAACAGGCACGGGATGATGTTGATCTGCGCGCCGGTGCGCGCCGCGATCCCCGGCAACACCTTCCAGCTGAAATACACGTTCGGGCTTGCGAAATCATAGTAAAAATCGATTGTTTTGCTCATCACCATTCCTCTGTCCACGGACGTAAATCTAATTCATGCGTCCAAGCTGTGCGTTCTTGCTTCCACAAGGCGACATATGACTTCGCGATCTCGTCGGGGATCAGGATCCCGTCATTATTCATCATGTCATCATAGGTCGGAACATTATTCTGGGCGAAATTTCCGTCGATCACGCCGTCGACGATGATATGGCCGACATGGACGCCTTTCGGGCCGAGCTCCCGGGCCATGGATTGGGCCAGCGCCCGCAATCCGTGCTTGGCGCTGGAGAACGCCGAGAAATGGCTGCGGCCGCGCACGCTCGCCGTGGCGCCGGTGAACAGGATCGTCCCGCGACCCCGGGGCGTCATCACCCGGGCGGCTTCGCGACCGGTGAGAAATCCGGAGAAAGTGGCCATCTCCCAGACCTTGCGAAAGACCTGAGCGGTGGTGTCGACGATAGGGAACCAGACATTCGCGCCGATATTGAAAACCACGACCTCAAGCGGGCCGATGTCACTCTCGATCTTGTCGACAAGAGCGACCATGTCGCCTTCCTCACGGGCGTCGACGCCGAACGCGTGGGCACGGCCGCCAGCCTCGCGGATCGATTGCGCGGTCCGCTCAAGCTCGTCGAGATGGCGCGGACGGCGGGTCAGGCAAACCTCCAAGCCCTCAGCTGCGAACGCGCGACCGATGGCGGCGCCAAGGCCATCCCCAGCGCCGATCACCAGGCAGGCGCCGTTGGTTTCGCCGCCGCCGCTGTTTTCCTTGGTCCCGCTGTTTGCATCGGTCATCGTCTGGTCACTCCGCACTCTCCTGCTTCGGGGGCGAGACCGGCCTTGGCTAAGGCGCGGTGGGCCTCAATCGGGCGATCGGTGGCGAGAATATCGACGCCGGTCTCGGCGATGTCGGCGTATCGGCTTTCATCGCCGCTGGCGGCGATTTGATTGTCGATCGAGCGGCGTCCGCCAAGGGCGCCGAAAATGGTTTCAACGCCGAGGGCGTCGAGAGCGGCGTTGATCCGAGGGCTCGGGGCCTGTGTTCCGGTGAAACCCATGAGCCGATTGGCCGGCGCGCCGCCGGCCATGGCCTGGGTCAGCTCGTCTTCATTGTCGATCGACAAGGAGATCATCATCTCCGGCGCCAGGCGATGCAATTTGCGCGCGCCGGCGAGGGAATAGGCGATTAGGATCACCCGATCCTCCGCATTCTGTCTTTTGATTTCGTCGATGGCGTCTTCATATCGGGTTGAACGCTTAAAATCGATCTGCGCGATGGTGCGGGGCTTTAGAAACCGCAGGGCTTCTGCGAAAGACGGGGGCGAATAATCTGTCCGCCGATTGTTTTCGTCGAGCAGACGCAGCCTGGAGATCTCCGCCCAGGTCGCCTCGCTGGCGAGGCCTGAACCGGTGGTGGTTCGATCCAGCGTGTCGTCATGCATCAAATACAAGACTCCGTCGGCGCTGGTGGCGACGTCCATCTCCACCAGGGCTGGGCTTGCGCGCAATGTGGCGTCGAAGGTTTCGATGGCGTTTTCCGGATAGCCCGGGGCGGGGCCGCCCCGGTGGGCGGAGACGATGGTGGCGTCGGCTTTGGCGAGGCAATTAAACAGGCCGTTTAGATCGCCCTTAGGGGCGATGCGCCATGCGCCGGTCTCGGCTTGGCCCGCCTCGGCCTGCGGCGTTTGAGGCGTCGCCGGCGTTGCGCTCGGCGGGCTTTGGTCGACGTCGCCGCAGCCGGCGCAGAGGGCTAAAACGGCGAGGCTGACGAGGGAACGGTGCATTTGCGATTTTCCATTGCGACGGGTCCGGGGGTGATGGGCGGTCGTCGGCGGATTGCAAGGGTCTACCGCAGCGTTTGCGCTTTCCCGCCG
>CAYWWL010000181.1:0-4772 GCA_964461925.1 uncultured Caulobacterales bacterium
CTTGTCTTGTTCGCCTTCTTCATGATCTCCGACCCAAAAACCACGCCGGACGCGGCCCTGCCCCGGGCGATCTTCGCGGCCGCCGTGGCCCTGGGCGCGTTTATCCTGACCTATCAATTCCATATGTCCGACGGGCTCTTCTATAGCCTCGCCGGGTTCTGTCTCGTCCGTCCGCTGCTCGACGCTTGGCGGCCTAGCGCCGCGTACCAATGGCCCCGGGCGACGACGGCTTCGTCTCCATCGCTACAAGGAACGCTCCAATGACAAAAACAAGACGCCTAAAACTGCTCGCCGCCGTCGCCAGCGGCGCCCTCGCTCTCACCGCCGCCGGCGGCGCCGCGGCGTTCTGCGGTTTCTATGTCGCCAAGGCCGACACCAAATTATTCAACAAGGCTTCGAAAGTGGTGCTGATGCGGGACGAGGACCGCACCGTGATCTCCATGGCCAATGACTATCAAGGCGACCTCAAAGAATTCGCCATCGTTATCCCAGTGCCGACGGTGCTCGAGCGCGAACAGATCCACGTCACCAATAATTCGATCATCGACCATCTCGACGCCTATACCGCGCCGCGGCTGGTGGAGTATTTCGACGAAGATCCCTGCCGCCCGGTGATGGCGGAGATGATGCGCTCGACCACGGTGCTGAAAAGCGCCGCGGACGCGGCGCCGGCGCCAAGCGAGGAAGGTCTCGGCGTCACTATCGAAGCGGAGTACACGGTCGGCGAATACGACATTCAAATTCTCTCTGCGGAGCAATCCGGCGGCCTCGCCCAATGGTTGACACAGAATGGGTACAAGGTTCCGGACGGGGCGAACGACGTCCTCGGCAGTTACATCAAGCAAGGCACGAAATTCTTCGTCGCCAAGGTCAATTTGGAGGAACAGGCGAAGACCGGCCTGAAATTCCTGCGCCCGCTGCAAATGGCGTTCGAATCGCCGAAATTCATGTTGCCGATACGGCTCGGCATGGCCAACGCCGACGGCAAGCAAGAGCTCTTCGTCTTCGCCTTGACCCGGACCGGCCGCATCGAGACCACCAATTACCGCACGGTCAAACTGCCCACGGGCGACAATGTGCCTCTCTATGTGAAGGACGAGTTCGGCGAATTCTACAAATCCATGTTCGCCAACCAGACCAAGAAAGAGAACGAGAACGCGGTGTTCCTGGAATACGCATGGGATATGTCATGGTGCGATCCATGCGCCGCCGATCCTCTGCCTAATGACGACCTTCGGGAGCTTGGCGTGTTCTGGCTCGATGAGACGCCGACGGGCAAGCCGCCGCGCCCTGGCTTCCCAGGCCGCATCCGACCGCAATCGCCGGCCAACGTATTCGTCACCCGGCTGCACGTCTCCTATGACGCGGCGAACTTCCCCGAAGACTTAATGTTCAAGGAAACCGGCGACCGAACCAATTTCCAAGGCCGGTACGTGTTGCAGCACCCTTATACCGGCGACGCTGAATGCGAAGCGGCGGACAGCTATCGCGCGAGCTTGCCGAAACGGTTCGAAAAAGAAGCTCAGACCCTGGCCAATCTCACCGGTTGGGAGATCGACGCGATCCGCGATAAGATGGCCGACGCTGGCCAGGACATCGGCGAACCGCCGAAACCGACCCCATGGTGGAAGCGCTTGTGGGGCGGCGACGACAAGAAAGACGGCTGAGGCGCGTCCCAGCGCCGACTGACGGCGCCGTTTGGCGAGGCTGATTACTTCACTGGGATGATCTGAACGTCGATCACCGCATTGCCCCCCGCCGGGTCGATGTCGATTTTCGACGACGCCCGGCGGACGATCGCCTCGCCGACCTGCAATTCCTGGGTGACGCCGTCATATTTGACTTTGACTTCATTGGCCCGGCGCATGCCTTCCGGGGGCTGATCCCACAAGAATTTGACCGCGAAAATGACCCCGCCGCCCTTCTTGTTTTCGTACAAGCGCCAGGTTCGATCCACGAACAGATTTTCTAAGACGATTTTTTCGCCGTCCATCGACTGATCCCCCAAATTACCGCCACCTTCGCTTGCCGCACGCGACTTCCGCCGCCGGCGCGCCATAGACGCTCTCGCCGCGAAGCGCGACCATGCTAGCGAGTTAGAGCGCAGGAGGGAACCGCCGAGGGCGAATCGCCAACCCATCCCCGTTCCGGGGCGATGATCTGCAGCCATGCGCCGCCTCAAGGCCAGTCCGCCAGCCTGCTTCAAAGACCGATTTGCGGCCCGCCGGCGTCCACCCATTGGCGATAGTCTTGCTCCATCGATTGATAGCGCGGGTCGTCGCGCAAATGATCGAACGCGGGCTCGACCGACGCCGCCAAGAAAATCTGCGGCCCGAACCGATCCGCAATTTCCGCCAGGCACTCGAAAGTGGCGGCGGCGTCGCCCACCCGGGCGAACGCCCGCGCAATTGCCGCAATATGCGCGACCTGGGCCCAAGCGTCGTTCGGCGGCGCGGCGAGATACGCTTCGGCCACGGCGTGAACCGCTTCGCTGTCGCCAAGAAGACTTGGCAGATAGACCGGGGTGATCGCGCCGTTGGGTTTCCAGCCGATGCGCAGCCCGCCCTCGCCGGCCAGCGCTTTGGCGTAGATCTCAGCGATGATCGCTTCGCCCTCGAGCCGCCGACCGGACGCCAATAAGGCTTCGGCTTGGCTGAGCCGGTAAAGGTCGATGTCGTTCTTATTGCTGCGATGCGCCTCTGGCCACTGGTCGAGGGCCCATTGAATATTGGCTGGCTCCCGGGTCAACAGGGCGTATTCGAAGATCCGGCGATAGTACCGAGCATTAGCGCCGACCACTTGTTTGGTGATCTCCTCGAACGCCTTTTGCGGCTCTCCCCGCAAGCGCCAAACCGCGGCGGCGTTCGTGAGAAGGTCCGTTGACAGAGGGTTGATCGCTCGGGCGCGATCGATCATCCTTTGCGCCTCGTCGAAGCGGCCAAGCGGCGCCAAAGTTTCGGCGTGCTCGGTGGTGAGCTCGAAATTCATCGGCTCTAAGCGATGCGCCGTGGCGAGCGCCTCCAGGGCGGCGCCGAAATCGCCCCGCCGGCGCGCGATATAGGCTTTCAGTTCCCATACTTTCCAGTTGTTCGGCGCTAATTGCAGCGCAGCGTGCACGAACTTTTCCGCCTTGGCGAAATCTAGAAAGCCCCAATAATGATAATAGCCTTGCGCCACCAAGGTGGCTGGGGTCTCCGGCGCCAAAGCGACGGCGCGGTCGATGGACTTGCCGGCGCGGGCGACCCAAAACTCTTTGTCCTGCCCTGAATACCAATAGAACGAGAGCTCGACCCGCGCCCGGTAGGCCAGAGCCTCGGCGAAGAACGGGTCGAGATTGATCGCTTCGTCTAGCGCTTCTAACGACCGCGCCTGCCAATCGGAGACCATGGCGTTCTCGAACAAGATCTTGCCCTGAACATAGGCGTGATAGGCGGCCATATTGGTCGTCGGCGGACGCAGCGACATCACGTCGTCGCTGATGTCGACGACAGTGCGCATTTTATGGGCGATCGAGCGCAGCTTTTCCGACTGCTCGGCGAAAGCGTCATCTGCGCTGCGATCGAATTCATAGGTCTCCGCCCACACTGGCCGATCGCTGACCCCGTCGACCAATTGCAGGTTAAGATGAAGCATATCGCCAAACCGGGTGACCGATCCTTCGACGATCATGTCGACTTGCAATTCCGCGGCGATCTCCGGGATGCTTTTCTCGACGTTGCGAAAGCGCGCCGACGAGGTTCGCGAGGCCACCGCCAGGCTTTCGACATTCGCCAATCGATTGAGCAAGTCATGATAGATTCCATTGGTGAACGCGGCGTCCGCGGGATCGAGACTGACGCTTTCGAACGGTAAGACGGCGATCGCGTTGCCGGGAATTTGCGGCGCGCTTGACGCATTGGCGATCGGCGCGGTCGACATGGCGGGCCCTAGTCGCCCGGGCGCAAAGCCGATCAGCAGCCCAATCAACACGAGCAAGGACGCGTAGATCGCCGCCGGCGCAATCTTCATAAATCTAGCGTCGCCGCGTGGCTGAGAGGAATCCGTGGCCGGCCATGGGAGCGACTCCGTGTCGCCGACTGGCGCCTCTGGTCGCCCTGCCGGCTCTGTTCTGCCCGCCGCCTCGACGCCCTCTGGGGCAAGGGTCGACACCGTCGGCCCGGGTTGCTCAGCGAACACCACTTTGACGGACTTGACGAACCGATACCCGCGACCATGGACGGTGGAGATAAAACGCGGCCGTCGCGGCGAATCCTTTATCGCCGAACGCACTTCTTTCATGGTGGTGGTGAGGACCGCGTCGGAAACGATTCGTCCCGACCAAACGCTGTCGATCAAATCGTCTTTTGAACACAATACCTGGGGCCGCGCCATGAGTTCTCGCAACAATCGAAAACCCGTGTGCGCCAGGTGCACAATATGTCCGTCTACGGATACAACCTCGTTTAGAAGATCAATGGAGATTCCATTGGCGTTCAAATATCGTGCGTTTTGAATATCCTTCGCGTTCATTTTTGATCGTTCTCCCGCCGAAAATTCTCAGCGACCAATCAGAATTGCGCTCATTTCTCCCTCAGCAACTCTCACAACTCTTTTTTTGCCAGTAATTTCAGCACTATACAACATTTATATACGCAGTCTCATTTTTGGCAAAATTGTCAGATTTTCCTCATGACAAATTTTCCCAACAGGTGATTATCCAAACTGTCAACGTTTTTTGACGATGGCAAAAGAGGAGAAAACAAAACCTGGTCACTTTCATTTTTGTACGATCG
>CAYWWL010000182.1:0-4762 GCA_964461925.1 uncultured Caulobacterales bacterium
TAGTAACGCTGGCGGGTCTGGGCGGCGGCGGCGCGGGCGACGGGCGAGCCAGTCGCGCCGACGGCGCGGCGCATTTCTTCGGCGGTCATCGGTCTGCCTGCCGTCTCTTCGTGTAAGCCGCCCTTCTCGAGGCGCAGGGATTTCTTACCAAGCGCCTTAACCAAATGCAGATCATGGGTTGCGACGATGACCGCGGCTCCAAGCTTATTTAACTCGATAAACAATCGCATGATCTTTTCGCCCATGGCGGGGTCAACATTGCCCGTGGGCTCGTCGGCGAGAATAAGGTCTGGCTTCGAGACCAACGCTCGGGCTAAGGCGACGCGCTGCTTTTCGCCGCCGGAAAGGGTCTGCGGCTTAGCGTCCATGCGGTCGCCCAATCCTACCCAATTTAACAGTTCTCTTACGTCTTCCCGGTAAATGCTTTGGTTAACGCCCGCAATCCGCATGGGCAAAGCGACGTTTTCGAAGGCAGTTAAGTGAGACAGCAAGCGAAATTCCTGGAAGACCACGCCGATGCGCCGACGCAGCGCCGGCAGGGCTTCGCGTGGCGCGCTGGTCACGTCTTCACCGAACAAAGTGAGCCGTCCTCGGCTGGGTTGATGGGCGAGATAGATAAGCTTGAGCAGGGAGGTTTTCCCTGCGCCGGACGGACCAGTCAAAAACCTGAATTCGCCTTCGCCCAAAGACAAATTGACGTCGGTGAGAACTTCGTCTCCGTCATCGTACGCCAATCCGATGTTTTGAAAATCAACGACCATCTCAACCTTAAAACGTCGCAGACGCCACAGCGCCGTTATCTCAATACGTCAACAACAAGCTCTGATTCTTGTACACTATGATCATAACCTGCCCAAATTGTGCGACACGCTATGACGTCGAGGAAGAGCGTTTTCTTCCTGAAGGACGATCTGTGCGCTGCGCTGAGTGCGAAGAAAGCTGGTTTGTCCCCTCGCCTCAACCAATCGAAGACCTTGGTAAATGGAAGGTTAAAGACGATTCGAAAAAATCGTCGGCGAAACAAGAGCCTGTCGCTGATCAAAACTCTGATGACGGCGATAGGGCGCAAAGCGCCGCGGAAAAAGAAAAATCCAGGTGGCGTTCCCGCGCCAAATCTAACCGAAATGAAATGTTCGACGATCGACGCGATCGCAATGCTTCGGATGACGCTGGCGATGACGACGCCTCGTTCGACGCGGTGGAAGAAGACACGAGTCGGGGGCGCAAAAAGTCTCGAAACCGTCGTCGCGCCGAAGCGCGTCAGGCGCGCGCCGAACGGCCGCGTGACTCGAAAGGCCGTTTCGTCAAAGACGAGGACCTCAAAGACAAGGCGCGGGATTTCAGCGAAACCCTTGACGCCGTCGAGGACGATGACGACGACGTCTTGTTCGCCGACGCCGATCTGCGCGAGGAAATCTCAAAGCGAGATCAACATCGCAAGGCTAAGGCCGACAAGAGAACGTCGCGTCGCAAGGGGCGGTCAGCGCCGCGCGACGAAGATACAGCGGAGGTTTCGAGCCTTCGCGACGAAGACTATGACGAACCGCGCGGTCGCAGCGACAAGAAACGGCGCGACGACATTGTCGACGCCGATTTTGAAGACGTCTCGGAATTGCGTCGTGAAGAAGCGATTCGCGACGACAATGATGGCGAGGATCAGTCGTTCAGCGCGCGATATGACGGCCGCGCCCGCGACGCATTCGCCGACGTCGACGACGACGCTGCGCAACCTGAACGCACGTTAGGTCGCAAGCTTCGCGAAGAGAAACGGCGTGCGACGGCGTTGATGCGGATCGATGATCTAGATCCAATCGCGGAGCGCGTATTCAATGACGAGTTTTTCACGGCGCTGAACGTTCAGCCGCGCGAATTGGAGAAAGCGATCCGCAAGGCGCGCCGCCGCGCCGAAGCCCGCGACGTCAATCGCTTAACGCCCGTCAAGGCGCTTGGCTGGTCCGCCTGGGTCGGCGCGATCGCAGCGACGATTTTCGTCGCTTTCGCTTACCGCGACAATATCGTCATGTTGTTCCCTAATACGGCGCAAGCCTATAGCGCAATGGGCATACAAGCATTGCCGTACGGACTAAAAATCGAGGACGTGCGTCACCGCATCGCTATGTCGACGAATGGCCCAACAATCGAGATAACCGGGAATCTGACGAACGCTGTGGAAAGCGCCGTGACGCCCCCTCGATTGCAAGCGGAAGCTTTCGATGCGTCAGGCGCTTTGTTGTCCCGCTGGACCTTTTCGGCCGACGCAACGGTTATTCGTGTCGGCGAGAGCGTCAAGTTTACGACTCGCGCGCCGGCGCCGGACGGCGTCAATGAAGTCGCTCTTTCGTTCGCGCCGACCGACGAAGTCAGCGTCCGTATTAGCAGCGACGCCAGCGGCTACTAGACTTTTCCATCGGATAGCAGGACGGCCTATTTCCTAGCCGCGCGATAAAGGCTAGGCAGGGGCATGCGTACACTCTTCTCAACCCAAGACATCAATGATCGGATTGCAGCGTTAGCCGACGATATCGCGGCGGACTTGCCGTCGGATTTCATCCTCGCGCCGGTGCTCACGGGCGCTTTTATCTTCGCAGCCGATTTGCTCCGTGCTTTGCACGCGCGTGGCAAAGAACCCCTCGTCGATTTCGTGCAGCTGTCGAGTTACGGCGGCGCGCGATCTTCAACCGGCGTCGTCAAGCTGATGAAGGACTTTTCGCTAGATGTGTCCGGCCGCGACGTATTGGTGGTCGACGACGTCCTCGACACCGGACGGAGCCTGCATTTCGCTAAGGCGATGGTGCTAGACCGCGGGGCGCGGTCGGCCAGGATTTGCGTGCTGGTCCGCAAAGCGACAGGGCGGGCCGAGGATATCGATGCAGATTATGTCGGGTTCGAAGCGGCGGCGGACGACTTCCTCGTTGGTTACGGCATGGATGATGACGGCCGGGCGAGAGGTTTACCCTTTATCGGCGCCGCCAATTGATGGCGTCCTGATAATTTAAGTTAATCTGCGCAATATCCGCCACGATTTATGCCGTTCAAGCGTAGGCATGGCGCGGTCTTCCGCCTCGTTGATCACCAAAAACTAAAGCCTGCGGATCGACTTTTAGGCGTTTTGTTAAAGCAATAATAGCACCCGTGGTGAAGACTAGCTAAGCGACTAATTTCCTCCAGGACGGCACCATGGTTCAAGAAGTTCGGCAATTGACCTTTTCCCCAGCTGAGCTGGCGGAGGCGTTGACGGAATATCGCCGTTTGCACCAGGATTTTTTGCCGGCGGGCGAGATTTGGGTCAAAGGCATGGCCAAAGACGGCGCGCTACGCGTCAGGGTCACGATGGCGTACGGCGGTTCACAGCAGTCGGCCTTTTTTGACATCAATGCGCCCGACGTTGTCCGCGCGCTGGTCTGCGCCTGTCAGGTGCTGCAGATTCCAGTGCCGCAAAAGGGCAAGAAATCGCTTGTCGGCTCGTCCAGCGGCGTATCTCTAAAGATCAAGGTTGAAGACACAGGGCGTAACCTCTCCAACAAAGTGGAGTTGAACGATTTCGCCGGCGCCCGTGAACTGGTGGACGCGTCGGCGGATTAGTTCGTCGCCGCACGCTCGATAAATCGCTCATACCAATCTGTCGCGCGCGCCAAATTTTCGATGGTGACGAATTCGTCTGTGCCGTGAATGCGTGTCAGATCTTGCCGATCGTAAATGAACGGCGTGAAGCGATAGGTGTCTTCGGCGATCTCCACATAGTGCTTGGAGTCCGTGCCTTGAAGGGTCAACGACGGGGCGATTGCGATCGGTCCGAATACGTCATGCACGGATTGGGCGATTGCGGCGTAAGCCGGCGACGTCCGAGACGATTGCGGACTTGCGGGGGTGGCGCCGAGAACTGTGATGTCGATGCGCGAATCGTCGATTTGCTTGGTCGCTCGCGCCAGGACGCTCTCCGGCGTGTCGCGGGGATGGATGCGGTAATTGACGTAGGCGTCAGCGGTTTGCGGCAGAATATTGATCTTCACGCCGCCGGAAATCATCGTCGACGCGGTCGTCGTCCGCAGCGACGCGGCGGTGTTCGGGTCGGCCCCGAGCATGTCTTTCACGAATGGCCCGGTAATCCACAAATTCGTCAGTATCACGCGCTGCGCAAGCGGCAATTCCGGCGCCAAGCCATGCAGAAAAGCGACGACGTTTTTGTCTATTTTGAGCGGGTACGGATCGTCATTGACCGCGACGATGGCGCGAGACACGAGGCTTACGGCGGAATCAGGCCCAGGGGTCGATGAATGGCCGCCGCGTGCGGTCGCGCTCAATTTCAGCGAAGTCGAGCCCTTTTCCGCAGTGGCGATCAAAGCGAGCGGGTTTTCAGCCGCGGCGATGATCCCGTCGACGACGCCAGAGCCTTCGTCGAGCGTCATCGCCAAGGAGACGCCTTGCGCTTCGAGCGCCGCGACCATCGCCGCAGCGCCGGCGCCGCCGCCGAGTTCCTCGTCATGGCCAAATAGAAAATAAACGTCGCGTTCCGGCTGAAACCCTTTGCTGGCGAGTCGATCGGCGGCCGCCATGATCGCGATCAATTGCCCTTTATTGTCGAGCGCGCCGCGTCCCCAAACGCGCCCGTCCTTAATAACGCCGGCGTAAGGCGGATGGGTCCAACTTCTTTCCGTGCCCGGCTCGACTGGGACGACGTCGCTATGCGCCAAGAGCGCGATCGGGGCGCCGTCGCCGGATCCGGGCCAGCGCAGCATCAAGGAATGGTCGGCGATCAACTGCT
>CAYWWL010000183.1:0-1983 GCA_964461925.1 uncultured Caulobacterales bacterium
CCGGTCAGCACGTCGATGACGTCAGGGTCGACCTCGCCGATCACTTCCCATTCCAATTCCGGGTTCGGCAAGCCGTATTCGCGGTCGAGGTCCACGGCGCGGAATATCAAGATCAGTTCTTCGCGATAGACAATCAGATTGCCGGACGATTCAAACGAATATGTCTCGGTGTCGAAGACGCCGGTGAAAATTTCATCGGCGAAACTTGGTCCGTCGACGAACACTTCAAGGTCGCTGCCCGGATCGCTGCCGGCGTAGATCACGAAGCGGTTCGCGCCTTCGCCGACGCCGCCCGGCGTAATGCTGGCGTCGGACGTGGCGTTGACTTCGCCAAAGTCGGACACCACCAACACCGACGTGCGCAATTCATCGCTCGACGTAAACGGCGCGGCCGCGGAAATCGCAGAGTCGAGGAAGACGTCGCCTTCAGCGTAAAGCGCCACCGCGCCGACGCTCGTGATATCGCCAAGAACGTCGAGGTCGCCGGTGGTTTCGATATAGATGCTACTCTCAGCCTCCGCCGGCAAGCTCTCTAGAACCGAAAAACTGACCAGGATCTCAGGGAAATCGGTCTCGACCGGACCAAGCGTCAAAAAGCCGTCATTCTGTAGACGGATCTCGCCCCTTGCGTAAGCGGAGAACACGTCGATCTGGTTCGGCCCGTTGGCGAGCTGGATGTCGCCATTAGCGTCGATATAAAGGTCCGGCGCGGTCAGCGACGACAGGAAGTCTCCGCCGAAGGCCTGCTCCACGGTTCCGGTGTAGAATTCGACGAAAGCTTGCGCCTCGTTGTTCACGCCAAAACTAATGTCGCCTTCGATATATAGGCCTGGATTTGAGAAACTGAACGGATCGAGCGGGACATTGTCAAAAATGATCGTTTCCGCGCTCAAGGCGTCGATAAAGCTCTGGGTGATGATGAGGTCGGACGTTTCCCCGAACTCCGAGAAATCAGTCAACGTGATTCCGCGATCGCTGCTCGGGCTGATGGTCACTTCCGACGCGATGACTTCGAAACTGTCGCCGGAGATGTCGTCGCCGGAGAAGTCGATGACATCGGCCTCAAGCCGGGTCGATCCGTCTCCGCCAAGAACGATCGATCCCGCGGAATCGATCGTGATCGATCCCGCCTCGATCACGCCGTCAATGTTCACTGAGCGATCGAGCAGCGAATCCATCGCCGCCGTCGACAGAATCACCGCGCCTGTGGTCGAGATCGTCCCGCCACTGATCGACACGATGCTTGGAAGCGTACTGAGGAAATCAGGATCGGTCGCGAAGGAAACCCCGTCAATGCCGCTAACGCTGACGGAGAAGGATTCCTGGCCTTCGAACACGACTTTGGACATCTGCGCCAGGGTCAGCGCGCCGCCGGAGAAGGTTTCCGCAATCGTGCCGGAAAACCCGATATTCGCCGCCGCCATGATCGCGTAGCTGGCGCCCGGTCCGGCATTGTCGATATTGATCGTGCCTTGGAAATCGATGTTGCCAGAACCAAAGCTCGGGCTGCCGATGAATTGCAACGGGCCGCTGCCGGACTCGTCGACCAGCTGCGCCACATTCGCCGTGGTCGCCAGGAACGCCGGCACGTTGAAGACGCCGCTTTCGCCGACCAGAATGCCGCTTGGATTGATCAGCCAGAACTGCACGTCGGAATTGATCGTGCCGTCAATGACCGAGGCGACGCCGCCTTCGCCGAAGAAGACGCGGTTCAATAGAATCGCCTCGGACGCGTCGACGGCTTCGCCAAGATAGTTAACGTTGATGACGGTGTCAGCGCCGCCCCAGAACGTGTCCCAATTCGCTTCGCCGACGTCGCCGCTGACGAGATCGATCTCAAGCGTCGTGATGCCGGTGCCCTCGTCCGTGGTTGGCGATCCGACCTCGACATTGCCGGTCGGCGAGAAGTCGAACTCAGGCACTTGCGCGGCGACCCCGATGGGCGCAGCGGCGCTCAGAAGCGCGGCGAGCGACGCAGTGCGC
>CAYWWL010000183.1:2006-4753 GCA_964461925.1 uncultured Caulobacterales bacterium
CCTGCCTTGTCTTTCCTCCCTGGTCTCCAGAACGGCTTTACGTTCCACCATGAGCGGCTCCCCAATCAATCTGTCTTAACCGCGACGCATTTTCCTTACCGGAAGAACGCCACTCTCATAAAAAACTGCACGTCGCTATTGCGCCCGAAGCGCACGTCTTCGTTCAACGGAAACGCCGCTTCGAGATCGACGAGCGCGTGATCCATCCAACGCGTCCGAATGCCGATGCCGGCTGAGGTCAGCGATCCGTCCCCAG
This sequence comes from uncultured Caulobacterales bacterium, assembly GCA_964461925.1. Lineage (GTDB taxonomy): Bacteria > Pseudomonadota > Alphaproteobacteria > Caulobacterales > Parvularculaceae > MED-G105. Next base: position 2,263 of record CAYWWL010000183.1, read on the forward strand.
TGTCGTCGTCGTTCCAAACCTTGCCGGCGTCGAGGAAGACGTAGGCGTCAGCGGCGTTCAGGGCCTCACCGACGACGTTAAGGCTGTCGATTTGGTCTTTCAGGCTCGACTGAACTTCCAAGGTCACGCCGATGGCGTTGTCTCCTGTTTCCTGCGCAGGCTCATAGCCTCGTGCAAAACGTGTACCGCCGAGCTGGAATTCTTCGACCGCCAGCAATGGCGAGGAGGCCCACTGGCCGCCGACGCGCGCGAAGAGCTTAAGCGGACCCGGGGTCTCCTGGGTGACGGCGACTTCGGCGTTGACCTTGGTGAAGGTCGCTTCGCCGTCGACCCGGGAACGCTCGAACAAGGTTTCCGGGGTGGCGTCAGGCGTCGCGCCCAACACGTCGAAGCCTTGGCTCAGACGCAGATTGCCCGACGTGGTCGTGCTCCAATCGTTCTCCCGCAGGAAATTCGCCCGCCACCGGGTTCCGAGCGACACCTTGCGGGTCTTGTCTTCAAACAGCTGGATCCGGTCTTCGGTTTCGATGCCCAAGGGACCGCGATAGGTGGTCGCATTGGTGAACGACGCGGTGACGTCGCCCCAAAGGGAGAAATTGACGGTCCGAATGAATGGATATTCGACGAAGAACGATCCGGCCAAGGAGTCGCTTTCAAAACCGAAAATCTCCAGCGGCTCGCCGGTTTCGGTCATCCCGACGGAGAGCGACGCCCCTGCGCGCATGCCCGGCGGACCGACAAGCTGGCTATAGGATACCTGACCGACAATCTGCTCGTTAAAGTCGATGGTCGAATACAAAGTGACCGACAGTTGCTCGGCGAAGCGCGTCATCGAATTCATCGACGCACCCGCGAAGATCGCCCAGGGCCCCGTGACCTGGGAACCGCGATTGTCGATGGCGACGAATGCGTCGTATTTCTTGCGTTTCGCCGCGTAATCGAGATCCGAACCGCCGGTCGCGCCGGCGCGCGCCGCAGGGCGGAGGATCGATTGGCCTTCGACGCCCGGCAGGTCCGACACTAATAACGCAAATTCCTGCAGCGCCGCCTCGGCGATCGGCCGCTCCTCTTTCAATCGTTCCGCCAGCCGCTCGACGGCTTTTGACACGGGGCCGATATCGCCGGACACGGAAACGTCGTCGATGAAGCCTTCAATCACCCTGATGCGGAACCGACCGTCGTCGAGCTTTTGAGCAGGAACAACGACCCGCGAGGTGATGTATCCTTGCTCGCGGTAGAAATTCTCAATGTCCTGGGCGGCGATGAACAGGTCCTCGACCGTGACCGTGCGGCCGACCAGGGTCGAAAACCGGTCCGTGATCATCCGCTCACTAACGATCGTCGGCTCGCCCTCGATGACCACGCCCCGGAAATCGAGCGTAATCTTGTCGGCGTTCGCCGGCGCATTGTTGGCGGACGATTGAAGTAAAGTCGGTACACTGTCCGATTCCGCCTCGGTCAAGGGCTGAATCCGTTCGCGATCGGGCGTGAGGACCGGCGGATCGATTTGCGCATAGGCATGGGGCGCGGAAATCGCGGTCGCCGAAGCAACGCACATTGATAGGCGTTTGATATTTCGCAAAGATTCCTCCCCCAGTCATGCCCGCGACGGACACAAACCTTATACGCTAAGGAGCGGATCTTTAAACCTTTTTTTACCAATTCGCGGGTTTTGCGGCGCAATTATCCCGGCCCCTTTTTAGGGCGATCAGACGCGAAATTTGATTTCGGCTGCGCGATGACCCGCGCACGCGCGAACGCCCCGGCGGCGAGCCGGCGAAATGCCAATGAGTTGCGCAATCAATCCTTAAATCCCGTGAGCTAAGAATAAATCGTCGTAGCGAGAAGTATGAGTATGTTGAGTACCGCAAAGACGATCGTCGTCATGATGACGGCCTTTTCCCCCGCGCTCGCCCATGCAGCATCATGGGACGATCGCCAGACGTGCCGCTATGGCGGGTCGACGATCGAGTTCAGCACCACCCAAACCAGCGACGCATTCGCCTGCGAAACGAAATCGCAGCAGACCGGGTCGCCGACATACGCCTTGTGGCGCTCTCGGGTCGATGCGGACCTATGCAATCGCAAGCTGACCAGCCTGATCTCGTTGATGCAGGATTCAGGCTGGCGTTGCCAAGAGCCGGCGCGAGTCGCCCGCCAGGCCGCTTTGGCGCCGGCCGCCGCCGCGTACCAAATGACGGTTCTGCCGCGCCGCACCGACTAAGCCGCCGCCGATCTGCCGGGGCCGATTGAGCGAACCCTCGATCGGCGCCATGGTCACGTTCCTTGATGCGTCGCAGCGACGAGCGCTCGGCGTTGGGTGAGCGGAGACCTGTGAGCATGACCACGCGTGCGCGCCTCGGCGTTTGTTATTTTCCTGAGCATTGGCCGGAGACCATGTGGGCGCGCGACGCCCAGGAAATGGTCGCGCTCGGCGTCAGCGAAGTTCGGATCGGCGAGTTCGCCTGGAGCCGGATTGAGCCGCGCCAGG
>CAYWWL010000184.1:0-4748 GCA_964461925.1 uncultured Caulobacterales bacterium
ATGGCTTGCTCGGCTTTATCGACGACTATCTGAAAGTGACGAAACAAAGCTCCGACGGCGTGGTCGGCAGCTTCAAGCTGATCTTCCAATTCGCCGTCGCCCTGGCGGCGGGGTATTTCTGCGTCGTCACCCTGGCGACCGACCCGGCCGCGCCGACCGGCATCGCCACCTCCGTGGGCGTGCCGTTCTTCCCGGTGCGTTTGTTCGAATCTTGGTTCAACGCGCCCGGCGTGCCGCTCGGTATGTTGATCATTCCCTTCGCCGCTTTCGTCATCGTCGGCGCCTCGAACACCGTCAATCTCACCGACGGGCTCGACGGATTGGCGACCGTGCCGGTGATGATCGCCGCAGCGGCGTACGGCTTAATCGTCTATCTCGTCGGCAACGCCATTTACGCGGACTATCTTGGCGTGCCGTTCGTGCCCGGCGCCGGGGAGCTGGCGGTGATCTGCGGGGCGATCATCGGCGCAGGGCTCGGCTTTTTATGGTTCAACGCGCCGCCTGCGATGATTTTCATGGGCGACACCGGGTCATTGGCCCTCGGCGGCGCCATCGGCTCGATCGCGGTGGCGGCGAAGCATGAAATCGTTCTCGCCATCGTTGGCGGATTATTTGTGCTCGAAGGGCTGTCGGTAATGATCCAAATTGCGTCATTCAAACTGACCGGCAAACGGATCTTCAGAATGGCGCCGATCCACCATCATTTCGAACAAATGGGCTGGAAAGAGTCGACCATCGTGGTTCGCTTCTGGATAATCGCGGTGATCTTGGCTCTCGTTGGCCTGTCGACGCTGAAACTGAGATAAGGACGAAGGGCGCGCGCGCTGATGTTTCGGATCCCTGGGGTAGATAAGCGGAAAATCGCCGTCTTCGGACTCGGCGCGACGGGGCTCGCGGCCTGCGAAGCTCTGGTGGCGTCGGGGGCTGACGTTTTCAGTTGGGATGAATCGAAGAGCGCCCGGGCGAAAACCGCGAACACCAAATACCGCGCCAGCCAACCGAAAGATTGGCCCTGGGACGAGCTCGCATCGGTGGTGCTCTCGCCCGGCGTGCCGCTGACCCATCCCCAACCCCACGTGATCGTGCGCAAAGCCGCCGTCGACGGAGTCGAAGTCATCGGCGACATCGAATTGTTCGCGCGCGCCATCGCCGCGCTGCCGGCTGACGAGCGGCCGCGCGTCATCGCCGTCACCGGATCGAACGGCAAGTCGACGACCACGTCCTTGATCGGCCATGTTCTCGCCGAAGCCGGCCGCGCGGTTCATGTCGGCGGCAATATCGGCGTGCCGCTCCTGGCGTTGCCGACGCCGTCGCCCCGGGCGGTCTACGTGCTCGAATTGTCGAGCTTTCAATTGGACCTGACCACGAGCTTCCGCGCCGACACCGCGATCTTGTTGAACATCACCCCGGATCATCTCGATCGCCACGGGACCATGGACAATTACATCGCCTCGAAAAAACGCATTTTCGACAATCGCGACGCCAGCGCGCCGGGGCTTTCGGTGATCGGCGTCGACGATCCTTACTGCCAAGGCATCTGCGCCGCGCTGAGCGCCGATCAAAACGAAGACGTCGCCCCGATCTCCGCCGCCGGCGCCCTCGGCAAAGGCGTCTTCGTGCTCGACGGCAAGCTCTATTATCGGCTCGACAATAAGACCGGCGAGGCCGGCGACATTTCCCAGATCGATACGCTCAGAGGGCGGCATAACGCCCAGAATGCGGCCGCGGCCTTGGCCGCCGTGATGGCCGAGGGCGTCGCGCCGCCGGTGGCGATCCGCTCCATGGAGCGCTTCCGCGGTCTTAAGCATCGCGCCGAGCCTGTCGGACGCCGCGCTGCGGTGAGTTTCGTCAACGACTCCAAGGCGACCAATCCGGCGGCGGCGGCGACGGCCCTGTCGGCCTATGACAACATCTATTGGATCGCCGGCGGGAAGCCGAAAGGCGAGGGCGAGGATGGGATCGAAGACCTGGTCGGCGCGCTCGCCAACGTGCGCAAAGCGTTCTTGATCGGCCAATCGGCGGCGACCCTCTCACGCCTGCTGTCGCCGCACGTGGCGTGCGTCGAATGCCTCGATCTCGCCGACGCCGTCGCCAAGGCCGGCAAGGCCGCGCTCGCCAGCGGCTATGATCCCGCGACGGTCCTATTGTCGCCGGCGTACGCGTCCCAAGATCAATTCAAGAATTTCGAAGACCGCGGCGACGCGTTTCGCGCCCTGGTGGCGGAGCTGTTGGCCGCGTCCGACGACGAAAACGGAGCCGCCGCATGAAAGGGCCAAGCCGTCTCGATACGTCGCAACTAGCGTTCTGGTGGTGGTCGGTGGACCGCACCATGTTGTTGATCCTGGCGATGTTGACGACCATTGGCATGGTCCTGCTGCTCGCCGCCGGTCCCGCTGCGGCGAGCCGGCTCGGCATCGACAATAGTTTTCATTTTCCCTTGCGACAGGTGGCGTTTTTGGTCCCGGCGGCGGCGGTGATGATCGGCGTGTCGATGCTGTCGGCCCTATCGGCGCGACGGCTCGGCGTTTTGGTGTTCGTCGGCGCGATATTGTTGATGCTTGTGGTGCTGATCTTCGCGCCGGAGATCAACGGCGCCAAACGGTGGCTGCCGTTCGGTTCGTTCTCGCTGCAGCCGTCTGAATTGTTCAAGCCGGGCTTCGTGGTCGCGGCCGCGTGGATGCTCGCTGAAGGACGCAAGGATCCAAGCTTCCCCGGGGTCTACATCGCCATGGGTCTTTACGTCCTCGGCGCGGGCCTGTTGGTGATGCAGCCGGACTTTGGCCAAGCGGCGCTCTTGACCGCGGTCTGGATGGTGATGTTCTTCATCTCCGGCTGGAACGTTCTCTGGCTCGTCGGCCTCGGCGCCGGGGCCACGGGGATGATCGCCGGCGGCTATTTCTTCTCTTCCCATATCGCCGACCGCATCAACGGCTTTCTCGATCCGAGCGCGGAAAGCAATTACCAAGTCAACAAGGCGGTGGAGGCGATCGCCCATGGCGGCCTGCAGGGCAATTTCGGCTCTACTTCGACGGTGAAGCTCGACCTGCCAGACGCGCATACGGACTTTATCTTCGCCGTCGCCGGCGAACATTATGGCTTTGTCTTCTGTCTATTGATCATCGCGCTGTTCGGCCTGTTCGTGGTGCGCGCGTTCTCCGCCGCTGCGGCGTCGAAAAGCGTGTTCGTGCAATGCGCGGTCTCTGGCTTGGCGGCGCTGATCGGGCTTCAGGCGTTCATCAATATGGCGGTGTCTTTGCGGGCGTTGCCGGCCAAAGGCATGACCTTGCCGTTCGTCTCCTATGGCGGTTCGTCGTTGATCGCCGGCGCGCTCACGGTCGGGCTGCTATTGGCGTTGACGCGCAGGGCCGCGCCAGTGCGACGGCGCCGGGAGATCATGCCGTGAACCAACACGCGCCGTTGATCGCGCTCGCCGCCGGCGGCACCGGCGGTCATATGTTTCCCGCCGAGTCCTTGGCGCAAGAATTAAAGCGCCGCGGCCGGCGCGTCCTGCTGGTCACCGACGCCAGGGGCGATCGCTACGCCGACAGCTTTCCCGCCGACGACAAATTGTTGATCTCCGCCGCCAGCCCGAACGTCGGCGGCCCAGTGGCCAAAGCGCTCGCCGCCTTGTCCATCGCCGGCGGTCTTATCGCCGCGCTGGCGCATTTCCGGCGCGAGAAAGTCGACGCTGCGGTGGGCTTCGGCGGCTATCCGTCCTTGCCGGCGATGAAGGCGGCGGCGCTGATGAAAATCCCGTACGGGGTGCACGAACAAAATGGCGTGCTCGGGCGCGCCAACCGGATGTTGACCGGGGAGGCGGCGTTCGTCGCCCATGCGTTCCACGATCTGACCCGGGTCCCGAAGAACGCCGGCCAAGTGCTCGAAGTGGGCAATCCGGTGCGCGACGCGGTCACCGCCGCGGCGGGCCAGGCCTATGCGCCGCCGGACGCCGACGGGCCGCTCAACCTTCTCGTGTTCGGCGGCAGCCAGGGCGCGAGCGTTTTCGCCGCGTCGGTCCCCGCCGCCGTCGCTGACTTGCCCGAGGCGTTGCGCGCCCGTTTGCGGGTGGTGCAGCAGGCCCGGCCGGCCGACCAGGCCGACGTCGAAGCCGCTTACGCCAAGGCCGGGGTGACGGCGGAGATCGCGCCATTCTTCAAAGACCTGCCGCAACGCATGGCCGACGCCCATTTGGTGATCAGCCGCAGCGGCGCGTCGACGGTGACCGAGCTCGCCGCTCTCGGCCGCCCTTCGATCCTGACCCCGTTGCCGATCGCCATGGACGACCACCAAACCGGCAACGCCCAGGCCTTGTGCAAGCCGGGCGGCGCTATTTTGGCCCCTGAAATAGAGGGCTTTGCAAAAAACTTATCGAACACCCTTGCGGCGCTGCTATCATCGCCGACGGAATTGACCGCGATGGCCGACGCCGCCCGCGGGCGGGTCAAGCCAGGCGCGGCGCAAACACTCGCGGATCTGGTCGACGATTTGTTGGCGCAGCGCGCCCCGTCGATCGCCGCATAGTCCGCTTAAACGCGTAGGAATAAGGTATGAGTCAAAGCGCATCTGCTCCCGTTAAGAAGCCCGGCGTGGTGCTGCCGTTCAGCGTCGGGGTGATCCATTTTGTCGGCGTCGGCGGCATCGGCATGTCGGGGATCGCCGAGGTGATGCATAATCTCGGATACGCCGTGCGCGGTTCCGACATCGCCGAAGGACCGAACGTCAAGCGCCTGCGCGAGCTCGGTATTGAG